>JBNJFW010000076.1:0-7015 GCA_051747165.1 Elusimicrobiota bacterium
ATGTTTGTTATAATTGAGATCCCCAGAGTTTTAAGCGAAAGTTTATTTGCCGCTATCACCTCCGGCACGGTAGACATCCCTACCATATCCGCCCCTATAGTTTTAAGCATTTTTATTTCCGCCGGAGTTTCATAAGAGGGCCCCGGCATTGCGGCATACACTCCTTCATATATTTTAAGCCCTGTATCGGCGGCCGCCTTTAAAGCGCATTTTCTCAACCCTAAATCATAAGCCTCGGTCATATCCACAAAACCCGCCCGGCCTTTTAAAGGATTACTTCCCATTAGATTTATATGGTCTTTAATAAGGACTATGTCTCCCGGTTTAAAGTTTTTGTTTAAAGCCCCCGCTGCATTGCTTAGTATAAGTTTATCTATTCCCAGATAAGCCATAATATAAACCGGAAACACAACTTCATCCATGCCGCAATCCTGATAAAAATGAATCCTGCCGTCAAAAAGCATAATATTTTTTCCGTGCAGCTTTCCGGCCACAATTCTGCCTCTGTGTCCTTTAACCGAAGCCCGGGGAAAAAAAGGTATATCCGCAAAATTTATTATCTGCGGTTTTTTTATCTCATCTGCTATATATCCCATTCCGCTGCCCATTATAAGTCCGGCACTGGGGCGTGTTTTGAGTTTGGATTTTATTTTCTCCGCCGCTTTTTTTACTTTTTCTTCATATTTCATTTTTTATATAAGCATCCTTTTAAAACTGCTTCCATTTTCAATTCCTTTTACTTCTAAAAAATCGGCAATAGTGCAAGCGCAGTCGGCAAAAGTCCGGCGGATCCCCAGGTTTAGAGGGTTTTTAAACTGATTGGAAAAAACCATGAGGGGAACGTTTTCTCTGGTATGATCAGTATGGCTTTTATAGGCCGGATCGCAGCCGTGGTCGGCACTTATAATGAGCATATCATCGGGGGCAAGAGCTTTTTTTATTTCGGGAATCCGGCAATCAAAATCTTCCAGTGCCCGGGCAAAACCTTCAACATTCCTTCTGTGTCCGTACTCCATATCAAAATCCACAAGATTAGCAAAGATAAGGCCTTTTTCTTTTTCGCTTTTCTTTAAAGTTTCTATTATTTTATTTACTCCGTCCGTATTGTCCCTGGTTTTAATTTCCTCGCTCAAGCCTCTGTGAGCAAAAATATCGCCTATTTTTCCTATCCCTATACTTATATAGCCTTTATCTTTTAATATATCAAGAAGGGTTTCGCCCGGCGGCCGGAGTGAGTAATCCCTGCGCCCGGCATTGTTTCTCTTAAATCCGGTAGAGACGTCTCCTCTGAAGGGCCTGGCTATGACCCTGGCCACACAATGAGGGCCTTTAAGAACTTTTCGAGCCTCAAGGCAAATTTCATACAGCTCTTCACGCGGAATAATATCTTCGTGAGCAGCTACCTGAAAAACAGAATCAGCCGAAGTGTAAACTATGGGGCAGCCGGTTTCCAGATGCTTTTTACCCAGCTTATCCAGGATAACAGTGCCCGAGCTGGCGTAGTTTCCTATAAAGGGCTTGCCGGTTTGCTTTTCAATTTTATTTAAAACATTCCGGGGAAAACCGGAGGGATATACGGGAAAGCTGAAATCAGGAATAAGTCCGGCCAATTCCCAGTGACCGCTTATGGTATCTTTTCCGGGAGCGGCGGGCTGCATTAATCCGTAGGATGCCTCCGGCTCCGGAGAGGGATTTTTAAAAGAGGCGATTTTATTTAATCCCAGCCGGCAGAGATTAGGAAAAGCAGTTTTGGAGCTCACTTCCATAATACTTTTTAATGTGTTTGCGCCCCGGTCGGAATATTTCCGGGCGTCAGGAGCGTAGCCGGCTCCAAGACCGTCAAGGATAATAACAAGGGCGCGCTTTACTGTCATTGCAAAGAAAAAGCACCCAAGCCGGAGAGATTACTTTTTCTTATCAATAAGAAGCCGGGCCTTTTCCGCTATGCTTTCTGCCACAATTTGAAAATAAATCATAAGCTCCCAGGGAGCTCCGCTTTCTCCAAACTTGTCTTCCACTCCCACCATGTCCATTATAACGGGAGTTTCATAGTTTTTTAGGGTAAACACCGCTCCGGCAATTATATTGCCGAATCCGCCCTTCTGATGTTCCTCGCAGCTCAATACGGCATTGGTTTCTTCCGCTGCTTTTACTATGGTTCCCTTATCAAGAGGCTTTATGGTATGGACATTGATTATCCTGGACTCAATGCCGTACTCTTCCTTCAGTATCCAGGCGGCTCTCATAGCCTCGGTAAATATGGGGCCGCAGGCAATAATAGAAATATCTTCGTTTTCGTTTTCATACTCTTTTGCGGAATACCACTCAAAAGCATCTGCGAAATTTTCTTTTTCCTTTCTGTAGCGGACAATAAGGGCCTCGCCAAACTTAAAAGGAGTATCGTCATTAGTAACAACAGCGGAAGACTCCCGGGCGTACCTTATCACCGAAGGGCCTTTAATTTTATACAGCGCATGGGTCATCTTATGGGTTTCAACAGCATCGCAGGGAGAGGCTACTATAAGGTTGGGGATATAATTCGTTACTGCTATTTCCTCCAGGGCCTGGTGAGTCTGGCCGTCGGGCCCCACGGAAATACCGGCGTGGCCGGCGGAAATCTTCACGTTGTATTTATTGGTGCAGACCGTATTTCTAAGCTGGTCCCAGTTGCGCCCGGTGGAGAAAACCCCGTAGGAACCCATAAAAGGGGTTCTTCCTTCTTTGGCCAGGCCCGCCGCTACTAAAGTGGCATTGGCCTCGGCTATTCCTATGCTGAAAAACCTGTTTTTTCTTTCCGGGTTGTTTTTATAGAACCCGTCTATTCTTACTGAGTTAGAGATATCGCAACCCAGAGCAACCGATCTTTCGTCTTCACCTATTTCTTCAAGCGCTTTGCCGAAGCCGTTTCTGGTGGGTTCCATGTCCGTCTTCATTGTTTCTGCCCGGTTCCACCAGTAGTCCCGGGAAAATTTAGGAAGGCTCTTAATTATTTTTTTATCCACCTCTTCCTGGTACTTCCGGGCGGACTCAAGCATTTTATCTACTTTTTCTTCGCTAATGCCCGGAGCCTTTATGTCTTCAAGGGCTTTTTCAAGAGATTCTTCTCCCCTGCGTCCGCCTTTGGGAGAGATTCCGTGGTAGTTGACTTGGTTTTCGGCATAGGAGACGCCCTTTCCTTTAATTGTGTCCGCAATAATTACAGTGGGAGCGCCTTTAATCTTATCGGCCTGTTCAAAAGCCTGTATAATCTCCTCCATATTGTGGCCGTCAAGGGTAATAACATTCCAGCAGAATGATTCATATTTATCCTTTAAAGACTTAAGGCACATAACCTCATCGGTGGTGCCGTCAATCTGCAGTCCGTTCTGGTCAACAATAGCTATAAGGTTGTCGAGTTTGTAATGGGCGGCGCACATTATAGCTTCCCACACAGAACCTTCATTATGCTCTCCGTCTCCCATTATGCAGAATATATTATTATCTCTCCCGGAAAGCTTGCTTTCAAGAGCGCTGCCCACTGCCACTCCCAGTCCCTGGCCCAGAGAGCCGCTGGAAAGCTCAACTCCCGGCAGTTTCAGACTGTTGGGATGGCCTTCAAAGCCGGACCACAATTTTCTCAGTTTTACCGTATCCTCCACCGGAAAATATCCGGCCATGCCCAGCGCAACATAGAGAGCGGGAGCTTTATGCCCCACGGACCAGAAGATACGATCTCTGTCCGGCCACTCCGGGTTTAAAGGATCATGCCGGGCCGACTTAAGATAGAGAGCCGCGGCTATATCCATTATGGATAAGGTGCCGCCGCTGTGGCCCGAGCCGGCCGCCGTTAAAGCTATCATGCTGTAGGCGCGCATCTGAGCAGCTTTTACCCGTAACTCCTCTATTGTATAGTTCTTAATAATTTTATTTTTTTTTGAATCAATTATAGGCATATCCTTAACCATTCCCTTTCTAAATTTTCAGATTAATCTTACTACCTCGCAATTTAAAAACACCACGATGATTATACTAATAAATTAGACTTGAAATATCAAACTCCAGTCTTTTTTTTTATAAGCGGGCAAGCAGCACGCCGCCGAACTCTATTTTTCTCAGCCGGCGGAAGTTATTTTTTCATCTATAATCCCCAGCAGAGATTCGGAATCAAAAGGTTTAACTATATAGCCGTCGGCTCCCGATTTTAAGCCTTTCATTACCTCAACTTCCTGCCCAAGGGCCGAAAGAATAATTATGGGGGTTTCGGCCAAAGAAGGATTGTTTTTAATTTTTTCTGTTGCCGAAATGCCGTCCATGACCGGCATCATAACATCCATAATTATTAAATCGGGGTCTTCTTCTTGCACCGATTCCACTGCTTCTTTACCGTTATTTTTTACCACTATATTATAATCTCTTTTCTCCATAATAAACTTAAGCAGCTTTATCGTAGTGGGGTCATCTTCAACTATCATTATTTTTTTCATAATATTTTTCTCCTGTTGTCCAGCTATCCGCCAGCCGGATTATTTTAATGGAAGAATAAAACTTACCTCGGTTCCGCCTTCACTGCGGGAATCAATTTCAATTTCTCCTCCGTGTTTTTTGATTATAATTCCGGCTATAGAAAGCCCCAGACCCAGGCCTGCAAAACTTCGTGTTTTAGGAGGCTGGTGCTGGAAAAACTTTTCAAAAACCTTTTTTTTAATTTTTTCGCTTACGCCTATTCCGGAATCCTCTACAGAAACCTGAACAAAATCGCCCCGGGGATATATTGACACCCTGACATAGCCGCCTGCAGGAGTAAATTTTAAAGCATTGCCGGCAAGACTTTTTACGGCCTTTTCTATTTTTTCCCGGTCAACATTAACCGGCTTTATGGAGCCTTCGGTATTTATTATATATTTTATATTTTTCTTTTTAAAGTTTTGTTTATAATCCTCAAAGCATTTTTTTATTATCCGGACTATGTTTTCGGGCTTCTTTTTTAATTTGCTCTTACCTGCGCTTATGCCGGCAAAGTTAATTATATTATTTATTTTATCTTCCAGACTCCTCACTGAATCTTCTATTGTAACTAAAAAATCATGCTGGCGGCTGTTAAGTTCGCCGGCCTGTTGATCTACCAGCGCCTGGGTAAAGCCTTTTATGGATGTAAGGGGAGTTTTAAATTCATGGGAAATAAGAGAAAGAAAATTATCTTTTATTTTAATTAATTCCTCCAGCCGGCATTTGTCGTCAAGTGTTTTTTTCAGTATTTCATCTCTTTCTATGTATTCGGCAAGGCGGCTGGCGTACATCTCAAGCAGTTCGCGTTCTCTTGCCGAATAAATTCTTTCCTCATCTTTTTTACAGAACAAATACCCTTTGAGCTTATCCGCCGCCAGGGCCGGGACAACAAGAAGCGAGTTGCTTTCCAGGGACTTAAAAATTCGCTTTAAACTCTTCCCGGCTTCGGAAAAAGACAGCTCTCCCGCGCGGGAATAATCAAGGGCTTTTGAATCCATTTCAAAATCCCCAAGTTTTTCTTCTACTTTAGAGGAAGAAAACTCCGCCGCCCTCAGCCTGTCCCCGAAAAACTCGAAATAGACAACATCTTCAATTTCCATTATATGAGCCATCTCTCTGAAAACAAGCTCGGCGGCTTCCGCGGTATCGGATGAAGAATAAACGCCTATGGATAAATTATACAAAGACTTCAGCTCTTTAACCCGCTGAATAAGGCGCGCGTTTGTAGAAGAAAGCTTATCTCCCGCGCTTTCTGCCTCCCGGCTTACTTTTTGCGCCTGCAGTTCCAGTTCCCGGACTTTATAGGTGTTTTTATACATCCAGTCTATAAGAAAAGAAATCATTTTAAAATTATCCATGCCGTTTTTCATAAAAACTTTTTCGTTTTTTCCGGTAAAGCCGGCAAAGCCGTATAAATCTCTGCCTTCAAAAAGAGGAAAATACAACGAGGCCCCGCTTCGGCTGTCTTTGCCGGCGGGTTCTTTAACCACAAAAGCCTTTTCCGGAGAAAGAAAGGAAGGATTGTAATCGGGTATTTTATCTTTTTTTCCTTCTCCCCTAAAGACTCTGCATCTTAATATTCCGTCGTCATCTTTCATTATCAAGCGGCATGAAAAGATGCCCTGGAGGGTATTTAAAGCTTCAAAAATGCTTCCCACCTGGTTTTTAACCTTATACAGAGATACGGAAGTATCTGTTATGGAAAAAAAAGCTTTGCGGTAAACGGCGTTCCAGCCTGTTAATTTTAATTTATCCCGGTGGATTTTATCTAAAATCAAAAGAAAAACTGCCAAGGTAAAAAACAGCGAGTAAGGAATAAGATGAAGCCCGAAAATCATGACAAAGACAGCAGAAAAAAGCAGGGCCAGAAGAAAGATATACAGGGGAGATATTCTGAGTTTTTTTATTTTCTGGCGCATATAGCAACATCCAGCATTAAATTAAGGGCATCGCTTTCTTTTATTTCGCCCCGGCTGAGAACTTCAAAAGGAACGTCCTCTTTTTCCATGGCTTTTCCCACTTCCATTCTAAAATCGTCAATGCTTATGCCCGAAGCCGGTCCGGGGTCCATGCACAGGGCTATACTTGCTTTATTTGTTTTTGCCATATGTGCCATTTTATCATAATTAATTTTGCCTCCGGAAAACTCATAGTAATGGGTAAAGAGGGGTTTAATATAAAAGTTGAACTTTTTCTCCGTAGCCAGCTTGCCCAGCTTATTTAGAGTTCTGTTTGCATCTTTTTGAGCTCCTACGGGAATAAAGTATCCGGCCCTTATTTTTCTTATATCTTTTTTTTCTTCGCCTATGACCCGAATCTCAAAGCCGGCTTCTTTTTCTTCATCCTCTTTACTTTCTTCCTGCTCTTTTTTTTCTTCAACTTCATTTAACTCTTCCTCCCCGATCTCCGGGCGGGACGGCTGCTTAATTTCTTTTTTTTCCTCCGGGGGAGGAGGAGCCATGTCTTTTTCCTGCCTCTCTCTTGCCTCTGAATCATATTCCCTGCAGTTATAGCAGTAAAAGCGATCATA
>JBNJFW010000077.1:0-2432 GCA_051747165.1 Elusimicrobiota bacterium
ATCCGCGCAGCGAATACAGCAAGGAGGCTTTTCTCCAGATAGCCCAGAGTTATTATAATAAGGGAGATCTGGAAAAAGCGGTGGAATACTATAGCTCCTATTTAGAAGAGTATCCGGAGGATGAAGATTTGTCATATGTTCTGGATCAGATACAACTATCTTTTTACAGGATGGGTAAAAGTGATGAGGATATGCAGGAGTTTATTAAAAAGTATCCTTTGAGCAAGTGGGCTTCGGATATATACTGGAGGCTGGGAGCTAATTATTTTAATGAGGAAAAATACAGTCAGGCTCAAAACTATTTTCAAAAAGTAATTTTGGATTTTCCGGACAGTTCTCAAATTGAACGCGCTTATTATTATAATGCGGAAAGTTATTTTCTCGCCGGTGATTATGAAAAGGCAATAAGAGCATACGAGCAGGGATTTATAAGTAATTTTCCCGAACATGAATATGTTCCCGATGCCATGTTTAATTTAGGCATAGCTTATTTTAACCTGGAAGAGTATGATAAAAGTATTGAGGCTTATGAAAATTTTCTTGATATGTACCCCGAGCACGAGCTTGCCCAGAATGCCTTTATAAATATGGCTGTTACATATAACCGGATACATCAAGTTTCTGATGCGGTGGAGGCTTATGAGAGACTTATAGAGAGTTTTCCCGAAAGTGAAAGAGTTCCCTCTATTTACCTGAAAATAGGTGAACTTCACGAGGAGAACAATAATTATGAAAAAGCTATAGAATATTACCGAAAAATAGAAGAAGACAAAAAGGAATATCCCGAAGCTCAGTATTATATTGGTATTTGTTATAATGAGCTGGGAATGGGTGATGAGGAAAAAGAGGTGTATGAAAACATGGTTGAATACCATGATAAATCAAATGAGTACAGGCTTGCTGCTCTATTTGAACTGGCTGCCATAACAAGAGAACATGACAGGGAAAAAGCAGAAGCTTATTATCGGGATATAATAAGCAATGCCCCCAGCCAGGAGTGGAAGGAAAGAGCAAATCAGCAACTGTCTGAATTAAATTAAGAGAGGAGAAAGATATGGGAAATCGCACGTTTATGGAATTGTTAAGGCTGAGTCCTATCATGCCGATTATTTTTTTCGGTTCTATACTTTTGACTGCTGTAGGTATAGAGAGACTCTGGTATCATTTTACAGCGGGAAGAATAAGCAATAAACTTTTTTCGCAATTTATGCGCCTTATAAAAGAAAATGAGTATAAAAAAGCTTTTGATATGGCGGCCGGCTCAAAATTGCTGGTGGCTGAAATCATGAAGACGGGAATTCAGCATTTTAATCTTTCCCGTTCGGATGCTGAAACTGCCATGATGGCTGTAAAGGAAAAAATGCATGAGCTTTTGAGAAAGAGGCTGGTGGTTTTCGGAACTTTGAGTTTTGTCTCTCCCCTGCTGGGGCTGCTGGGCACGGTCCTGGGGATAATGAGTGCTTTTCAGGATGTGGCTATTTCCGGTTCGGGAGGACCGACCATAATCGCAGCGGGTGTTTCGGAGGCTTTAATAACTACTGTTGCCGGAATAGCTGTGGCCATACCCGCGGCCATTATTTATAACTTTTTTACTATGAGAACCAGGAGAAATATGATGAAAACCGAAGGGTTTATAGATAATCTCCTGATTCTTCAGTACGGAAAGAAAAAGTTAAATAAGAATTAAGCGGGAGAGGAGCTATGCAAAAAAGATGCTCGGAAAAAGGATACGATAAGGCGGAGACAGCTATAACCCTTACTCCGCTTTGCGATGTTTCCATGGTACTGCTTATAACCCTTATGATTATATCACCAATGATTATGCAGTCTTTAATAAGGGTTTCAAAAAGCGCGGCCGTGGACGGGGTATATGCCGATGGCCGCCAGGAGAAGCCTCTTTTCATACACATAAAGGAAGATGAAACCTTAATCAATACTCAGCCGGTTAAAAGTGAAATAGAGCTGGCTGAGAGTATAAGGAATGAATTTCAGCTGATGGCTGATAAAAATGTTATGGTTACTTCTGACAGTAATGTTCTTTTGGAGAATGTGGTAAGAGTTCTTGATATTGCCAAGCAGAACGGGGCTCAGGGTCTGTCTTTACTAAAGAGCAAAGAATGAAAAAAAGAATAAAAAAAGAAGAAGAAACGGTCATAGCGGGAATAGACATACTTCCCATGATAAATGTGTCTCTGATTCTGGTGATAATACTTATGATTACTTCGCCTATGCTGAATCAGCCTAATATTGAGGTCACCTTACCGGAAGCGACAACCAGCGAGACCAGAGAAAAAAATGTAACTGTTACTTATTCAGCTGACCGTCAGCTGGGGGTAAATACGGAAGCTGTTTCTTTTGAAGAGCTTGTTCCCGCTGTATTGAGGGAGCTTGGGGGGGATAAAAATAAACTTGTAGTTATAAGAGGAGATGCA
>JBNJFW010000077.1:2442-6980 GCA_051747165.1 Elusimicrobiota bacterium
CGAGAGAATAGCCATAGCTACGCGGCAGAAAAATGAGATGAAATAGTATGTTACAGGAAAGCGGCCCTAAAAACCACATTATTTCCTGGGTGATTGCGATTGCCATTCATCTTTTTTTGTTTGCTCTCGAGTTTGACATTACGCAGAAAACAGTGGATCATTTGAAGGGGACTCCCATTATAGAAGTGGATTATGTGGAAAGAATGCCGGAGGAAAGAGTTGTTGATTATACGCCGACTGAAGAAGTGGCGGAAAAAGAGAAAAAGGGTTTGTTTGAAAAAGTCCGGGATGTATTTAAAAGAGACAAAAAAGACGACGTGGTATCCCGTTCTCCAAAGCAAATAGAAGAAGAGAGAATTAAAGAGGAAACTGAAAAAGGGCAGCAGCTTGTTGACCGATCGCAGGAATTTACATCCAAAGAGCGGCTTGAAGTTGGCCAAAGGCAGACAACGGAGCTTAGAGGTCGCGAGAATTCCGGAATAGCTGATACCGGAGGAGGTGAGTTTTCTCAGGCGGAGGGAAGCGATGAGGGCCTTACTGACAAGGATTACAGGGTTGCCCAGGCTGACTTGCCTTTTGAAGTGCACGACAGGGCCGATGCGCCCGAGGTCTCCGGCAGGCAAGCTGTGGCGATTGAAACCGGAGAAGAAACCTCTGAGATGGTTACTGCACCCTCCCGCGCTCCGGCGGCAAGTGCGCCGGCAGATTCGGCTACTGATTATACCCAGGCGCCGCCCTCCCGACAAACAAATCAGCGGTCTTCCCGTTCGGCTAGGGAGATTGTAGAGCGCCCCCGGCAGAGGAGGATAGTCAGCAGGGACAGGGCTGTTGAGGAAAGGCCTTCGCAAGGAACATCGGATGCGGGTGAGCCGGAAGGTATTTTTCAGATATCGGGGCCTCTTTCGGGAAGAGAAGTTTTAAAAAAAATTATTCCCCAATATCCGGATTGGGCTAAAAAAGAAGGCATAAATGCGGCCTGCACCATAAGGTTTGAGCTCAGCCCTTCGGGCGAGATTCGGGATAATCTTTTTATTAGTTCTACTTCGGGTTTCCCCCGGCTTGACCGCCTGGCCCTTGAGGCGCTGCGGAAATGGAGATTTGAAGCAATAGATGATCAAAGAAACGAATGGGGAGATATAACTTTTTATTTTTATGCAAAATTCATGCAGGAGGATTTATGAAAAAAACATGCTTTATATTTATATTGTGTCTGCTTTTTCCGGGGGCGGTTTTTGCCGAGGAAGAAGCTGAAAACGAGGCTCTGGATATAAAAATAGAAGGGGAGACAAGGGACAGGGTTGATATAGGCAAGGCTGATTCGGAAATAATAATAGATTATGAAGAAATAATTCCGGCAGAGGTGGAAAAAATTGATAAGCTCCTGAACGGGTGGGATGAGGTCCTTTATGAAAAAGATTTTGAAAAGTTTGCCGAAATACCTCAGGAACATTCCCTGCGTCCGCAAATCAGAGATATTCCCCGCCCGCCCATGATTGAGTTTTACCCCGACATTTCCGGAATAGACTTTGATAGCTGGCAGATTTCGGTTATAAGTCAGGAGGGAGGGGTAATTAAAACTGTCAGGGGAAAAGAAAGACCCGGCAGGGTAATTGAATGGGACGGCAGGGATGAAGAAGGCAATATGATAAAAGCCGGCTGGAATTATTCCTACAGTTTCAGAGGAGTTGATAAAGGGGATAATACGCATGTGGTGGTTGGAAAGTCTTTTCAGCTCGACGCCCTCCGTTACAGGAAGAAGCGGGACTTTTATGTGGAAATATGGAATAATCATTTATATGAAAGAGATGAGGCAAAGTTCAGGGATGAGGCTGAGATGAATTTGGAAAAGACCCTGGACATAATAAGAAAATATTCCGCAAGTCCTTTTGAGGTCAATGTTTACACGGACTCCCCGACTTCGCGTTTAAGCGAAGAACGAGTGGAATTAATTAAGAGTTATCTTGCCGATAAACTTCCCCTTTTAGAGCAGGATATTGATATTGTCCTCCACCGCTCGCAGGACAGGGGAAATATTACTTCCGTAAATATTAAGCTCTAAAGAAGGTTTAAGTTGGTAGCTATTTTATTTTTAAGCTGAGGTATGTAAGGTACAGAGACACTGAAATTTTTTAATCCGTAATCCAGCAACTTGTTAGTGAATGATATGTTGGAAGCCATTTCTCCGCATAATATGCAATCCTTTTGTGCGTACTCGGATTCTTTAATTATTTTTTTTATGAATGTCATTACGATTTCCGATCCTGCTTCGTAATAATCGGAAACTGAAATGTTTTCTCTTCCCGAGGCCATGGTATATTGAATAAGGTCGTTTGTGCCTATGCTTACAAAATCGGAGGCCTTTAGTATGTCCTTTATTTTTATGGCTGCGGCCGGGGTTTCTATCATTGATCCCAGCTTTATATCTTTTTTAATGCGCAATTCTTTTTTAACCTGGTTAAGCGTTTTTCGTATTTGCTTTATTTCATCGGAAATGGTGACCATGGGCACCAGAATTTTTATATTATAATCACGGCTTGATTTTATCATTGCCCTGAGCTGGGTATGCAGGACCTTCGGGTTTCTGAGAAGTATTCTCACTCCCCTTAACCCCAGTGAGGAAATCCGGTCGTCTTTGCTGTTCATGTATAGAAGCGATTTGTCACCTCCTACGTCAAGGAGCCTTACGGTAATTTCTTCTCTGTTGAAAGGTTTAAATGATTTTTTAAAGGTTTCCAGAAGCTCTTCTTCAGTCGGAGGAACGCTTTTGCCCATGTAAAGTGATTCTATCCGGTATATTCCTACTCCGTCGCTTCCGTATGAAGCTGCTTTTGCGCATTCTTCCGGTGAGGCCACGTTTGCCAGTATTTTTATTTTTGCTTCATGTTTGCTCAGTTTAATTTTTTGTGTTTTTTTTATGATTTCTGATTTTTTTCTGTTTTTTTCTTTAATTAAGGCGCGGTATCTTTTTCTTTCGCTTTCGGCGGGGTTTATTATGATTTTTTTTCTTTCGGTATCCACTATAATGTCGCAGCCCGATTTTATAACCTCAAGCGAGCATTCAGGCTCTGCCATGCAGGGAATGTTAAGACTTCTGGCCAGAATGGCGGCATGGGAACTTATGCTTCCCTTTTCGGTTATTATTGCGTTAACGTTGCTTCTCTTTAAGTTAATGGTATCTGAAGGCAGAAGGCGGTTTGCCACTATTACGCTTTGGGGAGGTATTTTTGAAAGTATGTTTTTTCCTGTTTTTGTTAAGGCTCTAATCAGTCTCTTGGAAAGGTCTTCAATGTCATCTGATTTTTCCCTTATTATTTTGTTGTCGGAGGTTTTAAACCTGTTTTCAATATGTTTAAACGCAAGCTTAACTACATATTCGGCATTAATTCTCTTGTTGTAAAGCATGCTTTTCAGTTCGCTCAATATTTGGGGATCGTTGAGTAAAAGTCTGTGAGAATCAAAAATATCACCGTGCTTTTTATCAAGCAAATCCTCAACCCGGTCACGGGTTTTTATTATGTCTTCTTCTACGATTTTTAACGCTTTTTTTATTCTTGACAGTTCTTCGGGAAGCTCCTCTTTGTCCAGTTTCCTTATATCAACCGTCCTTAAAAGAATGTCTTTGTAAATAAAGGCTTTTCCCAGGGACGTTCCCGGAGAGATAGGTGTTCCGCCTGTCTCAAAGCGGCTTTCTCTCTGTAGACTTTTAATACTTGTTAAATCCTCTTCTTTTCTGGCCCTCTTTTCAATCTCCAGGGTGGTGTCTTTTTGCACGGAGCTTACTTTTCCTTTGCCTGTTTTTTTTGCGTTGCTCAGAGCTTTTTCCGCTATATCCATAACCTTGTGCATATTTTTGATGTTGTTT
Organism: Elusimicrobiota bacterium; assembly: GCA_051747165.1. Taxonomy (GTDB): domain Bacteria; phylum CG03; class SLGR01; order SLGR01; family PWQF01; genus JBNJFW01. The sequence continues at coordinate 6,305 of JBNJFW010000077.1, forward strand.
TTATCAAAGCATGCCGCCCCGGCGCTTATTGATATCCCGCACTTATTTTCCTGAAAAGAAATCTCTCCGGCGAAGTTTATAAGTTTTTCAGCTACCTTTTTTGCCGAGTCCCGGCGGCATTTGGGTAAAAGGATTACATATTCGTCGTCCCCGAATTTATATAATGCGTCCGAACTTCTTATGTTGTTTTGCAGTATTTCGCTTGTTTCCCTAAGAACTCTGTCGCCGGCGGGTTTTCCGCATTTTTTGTTTATTTCATTTAAGTTGTCGATGTCAATCATGAGGATTGAAAAAGGGGTGCCGTACCTGCGGGTCCGGGATATCTCTTTATTTAAATCATAATAAAGCATGTTTTTATCCAGGAGGCCGGCGAAGGTCTCTTTTAATGAGTTCCCGGCCGTGCGGCTTAGTTTTTTTTCTTCAATAAAAAAGGGCTGTTTTAAAATTTTCTTTTTGTTCTTAAGATAGTCAACTGCCGCCACCTGTATGCCTATGGGCCGGCCCAGTTGTTTTCTCAGTTTATCTTTGTGGCTTATTATGCTGTTGAAAGCGCTTTTGGCTTCCCGGGGAGAAGAGGGTGTTATGTGGGTAAGGCATTGCATGATATCACAATAAAAGCGGTCTCCGAGCTTTTGCTTTAATTTTTTCAGGGTTTCTTTTTCTTTTACACTGCCCT
>JBNJFW010000078.1:0-6970 GCA_051747165.1 Elusimicrobiota bacterium
AGGGCCTTATCCCTTAAGATAAGCTTTGAATTTGATGAAGGGGCGTTTATCATTTTTTCAACCTCGCTTCCCGTCAGCACTTCCGGATAATGAAGCGGGGCCGAAGAAGAAGAAACTTTTTGAGAGGGATCCGATCTTATATATCCCCTGCCCAGCATATAAGCATAAAGGCTCCTGAGGCAGGAAAGCTTCCTGTTAATGGAAGAGCGGGAAAGCCTTTCTTTCAGCTCTCCCAGAAACGCCCTTATATCCCTGTGACCGACGCGAGCCGGATCATCTATTCCCCGGCGGGACAAATAACGGCTGAATTCCTTTAAGTCCCTGCCATAGGCCTCCACAGTTTGAGGAGAATAGCCTCTCTGATACTCTATATATTCAATATATTCTTTTACATAAGCCTGCGTCTTATCAGGGGTGTTATTCATTCCGCCCTGCCTGCTTACTTGCGCGATTTTTTTAAAGCCTTATCATAACTCATAGCAAACCTGCATTTAGGGTAACCTGTACAGGCCAGAAAAAAGCCTTTTCTTCCCCTTTTTATGGTAGTGTTTTTACCGCATTCCGGGCATTTTTCAAAACCAAGGGGTATATTAATTATCTCCCCTTTTTCATCAATGGCCAGGGTAGTTTTGCACTTCGGGTAAGCGCTGCAGGCCAGAAACTTTCCGTAGCGGCCTTTTTTAACCACAAGAGGAGCAGAACATTTAGGGCATTTAATTTTTAATTTCTCTTCTCTGGTTATATTCCCTTTTTCATCAATATTAAATGTCTTTTTACACTTAGGAAAAGCAGTACAGGCCATGAACTTGCCGTTTCTCCCCCTTCTTATAACCATGGGCTCTCCGCATTCGGGGCACTGCTTATCTGTTTGTGTATCTTTTATTTTTTCCATTTCATCTGAAGCTTTAGCAAGCTGGCCGCTGAAATCCCCGTAAAACTGGCGGAGCATCTTTTTCCAGTCTGCTTTGCCCTGCGCAACCAGGTCAAGATTTTCCTCCATCCTGGCCGTAAATTTCAAATCCATTACATTGCTGAAATGCTTCTGGAGGTTATCTGTAACAATAATAGCAATTTCTTCCGGCACCAGACTTCCCTTCTCTGAGTGAATATACTTGCGGCTGAACAAAGTGTTAAGAATAGGAGCATAAGTCGAAGGCCTTCCTATACCGTTTTTTTCCAGCTCTTTTACCAGGCTTGCCATGGTATACCTGGCAGGAGGCTGAGTCTGATGGCTGCTGTAGCCCAGCTTTTTCCATTTTAAAGTATCGCCTTTTTCCACCGGGGGTATTTTTTCCTCTTTAAACCCGCCCTTCCATACAGAGTCATAACCCTCAAAGACAACAACCTGGCCGCTTGCCCTGAAATCATAATCCCCGCATTTTAAATCAACTCTCACTCTTTCAATAAGGGCAGGACTCATCTGGGAGGCAACAAACCTTCTCCATATAAGATCGTAAAGCCGGTACTGCTTTGGCGAAAGAACATCCTTTACCGCCGATGGCTTCATGTTAACATTAACCGGCCTTATACATTCGTGGGCCTCCTGGGCGGATTTCTTTGAGCGGAAATAATTCGCTTTTTCCGGTAAATACTTTTTGCCTTTTTCCTTTAAAATCAAATCTCTTGCTTCTTTAACTGCATCTTTAGCTATTTTCACCGAATCTGTTCTCATATAGGTTATAAGGCCGGCCGAAGAGCCGTCGGGCAGCTCAACTCCCTCGTAAAGCTTCTGGGCCTCGCGCATGGTGGAATAAGGGGTCATGTTTAATTTTTTATAAGCCTCCTGCTGAAGAGTGGAGGTAATAAAAGGAGGCAGGGCCCGTCTTTTTCTTTTGCTTTTTTTAACATTTTTAACCAGGCTTTCTTTTTCTCTGCAATCATCAACAACCTCTTTTGCTTTTTCTTTTTTGTCCAGGTCAAACTTTTTAAGTTTCTTGCCTTTTTTCCCCCACAGCGAAGCCGGCAGTAAATTTTCCTTTTTATTTAATTCTCCCTCAACGGTATAATAATCCCGGGGCTTAAAAGCTTTTCTTTCTTTTTCCCTGCTGACTATAAGCTTCAGAGCCACCGACTGCACCCGCCCCGCCGAAAGACCCCGGCGTATTTTTTTGGATAATAAGGGGGAGAGCTTATAACCCACAATCCTGTCAAGTATTCTGCGGGCCTGCTGGGCATCCACAAGATCCATGTTAAGAAGCCGGGGGGATTTAAGAGCTTTTTTTATGGCCCCGGGAGTCACCTCGTGAAAAACTATCCGCCGGGCTTCTTTTTCCTTACCTTTTTGTCCGGCTGCCTGCAGGATATGCCATCCTATGGCCTCTCCCTCCCTGTCCTCATCCATGCCCAGATAAATCTCACCGGATTTTTTAATAAGAGAAGATATTTTTTTTACTATTTTGCCCTTGCCCTTTATAATTTCATATTGGGAGTCAAAATCATTATCAATATCCACACCCAATTTGTTTTTGGGAAGGTCCCTGACATGCCCCATGCTTGAAACCACCTCATACTCCCCCCCCAGAAATCTATTTATCACCTTTGCTTTTGTAGGCGACTCCACTATTATAACCGGTTTATTCATTTTCTGTCCTTATATATTTCTCTCCGCTGATTTTCCTGATTTTTCCCTTTAATTCCAATTCTGTAAGATGGGAAATTAAAAAACTTATATCCATTTTAAGTTTGTTTTTTATTATGTCAACATGAACGGCGCCTTTACTTAACATATTTAAAATATCCCGCCCCTCATCAGAAAGCCGGCTGTTTTCATGCCGGGGCCGGGGCTGTTGCATCAAATTACCGTCAAGCTGCATTTTAATATCTTCAACAATTTCTTCAACTCTGCCCACCGGCACAGCTCCGTCCCTTATTAGTCCCAGAGTACCCGCGCTTCCGGAGGAAAATATGCTTCCCGGAACTGCATAGACCTGCCTTCCCTGCTCACCGGCCATGGCCGCGGTTATAAGGGCGCCGCTTCTTTTAGGAGCTTCCACCACAACCACCCCGTGGCACAAGCCGCTGATAATCCTGTTGCGCCGGGGAAAATTATGCGCCGAAGGCGGCCGTCCGGGCTCGTATTCGCTTAACACGGCCCCATTTTCGGATATCCGGTCAAGCAAATTTTTATTTGAAGCCGGATAGGGTCTGTCCAGCCCTCCCCCCAGTACCGCAATTGTCCGCCCTCCGGCTTCAAGGACTGCCTTATGAGCGGCGGTGTCAATACCGTAAGCGGCCCCCGATACTACGGTTATGTTATAAGCGGCAAGGCCGCGGGCCAATGCACAAGCAGCGGCCTTTCCGTAGCCGGAAGCTTTCCTGGTCCCTACAACTGCCACGGCATTATAATCCCGCTCAAGTATTTTACCCCGCGAATACAAAACAGCCGGAGGGTCATAGATTTCCTTTAAAAGAGAGGGATAAGCAATATCTCCGGGGCAGTAAAACAGATAGCCCTTTTTTCTTAACTCCCGGGCCTTTTCCCGAGCCCGGGATATATCCCGGATAGACTCCTTAATCCTTACAGCCGTCTTGATATCAGATTTAATCGCTCTGCAGATATCCTCTGCCCGGACGCGGGAGATATTGTCAACGTCATCAAAAGCTTGAATTAACTTCTTTAAGCTTACGCATCCCACTCCCTCTGCCAGAGCCAGGCTCAGCAGTTTAATCTTTTTAATATCCCCGCAAATTTTTATCTACCCAGGATCTTAAGCCGTACTTCCACTTTTTTGGCCCGGGAGCTGTCGGGAAACTCCTCCATATACCTGCGGCCCCTTTCCACCGCTTCCCGGTGCCTTACCTGTTTGGAAGCTATATTGTAATAATTATAAAGGGCTTCCTGGTAATGTTTTTCCTCAGGATATTCCTCTATATACATTTCAAACTTGCGCTCCGCCCTGTCATTCTTTTGAACTATAAGATAAACGATTCCCAGGTAATAAAGAGCAGCCGGAGCCCAGCTTTTTTCGGAATTTTCCTCAATAAACTCCCGGGGCTTTTCTCCCTCAAGCAAATGATAACTACCGATAAAAAAAGCTAAAATCAACAGAAAAACCAAGAACATTTTTTTCAGCATGTTATGCTCCCCGGATAACTTAATATGTCACCCTTATATATGTTCGCGGGGCTCACTGAGGCGAGGCCTTTTGCCTACTGAGCGGCAATAAGAGTATCTCCCTTCTTGATTACCTCGTGGGATAAAATTATCTTCGTGGTTGAAGTATGCCCCTCTATATCCTCCGTTACCCTTAGCGCTCCTACTTTTTTAGTAAGGAATCCTTCCAGAAGTCCGGTCTGGGGATTAGTAACAGCCGGGCCGGAACGATACACATAAAACTTCATCCCCTCTTTTATTCCGTCGGCGCTGCCCAGGTCTATAAAACAATAGTCCCCCTGGGCATGCATCTTTTTTTCATCCCTGAAAGCAATAATCGAGCCGTCAAAGCTGAAATCTTCCGGCGCCAGAAAATCGCCGTACTCGCGTTTTTCTTCGGATTCTTTTACTTCTTCCTTCTCTTCTTCCTGTTCAGCCTCCGGAACCTCGGGCAATTCGTCCACTATGCGGGGCAAGATTATCTTATCTCCCGGAAAAATCCAGTGCGGATCCCTTATAAAATCATTATAGTCATAGATAATGCGCCATTTTTTCCAGTTCCCGTACTCCCTGCGGGCCAGCTTTGCCAGATAATCCCCTTTTTTAACAGTATATACATCCAGAATAAGCTCCTTGCCCGAGGGTACATCAATCCCCTCTATTTCAGTAGCGACCCGGGAAAAAGCTGTGCCCGCCCCCAAGACCTGCATAAAAAAAACAAAAACCGCCACATACTTAATCTCTTTCATACGGACTCCTTTAAATTTAAACTCAAGCCGGGGCCTCTGACGCTTTATAATTCTCATCAATTATTATATCGGCCATCTTTTTATGACCGGAAATAATTTCATGCTCTTTTTTTAAAATCTCTTCCACATAACTGTCCAGCTTGTCCCTTCCCCTCTCCAGCCTGTGCCCTTTAGTTTCTATATAAGTCCTGTCGATAAAAACCTTAAAATCCGCATTTTCAAGACTGGTGGTATAAGTGCCCTCCGCTATAGCAATCTTTATATCGCTTAAATCAATTTCCTCCCCAATTTCGGCATCCTTATCGTAATCAATAAGCGGCTTTTGAAGCTTTTCACCCTTTAGAAGCTGCGGATTTTTGGCAAGCTTTAAATGCTCATCTAAAAGATTAAGCCTGACCTCATGCATGCCCACATGTTTTAAACCTTTTTTTCTGTACTCGGTATTTGTTTTAGGCGGCCTTATAAAATAATCATCCTGGTGAAAAAGCACGTACTTAAGGCCGGCCTTTTCCTCTATAATTCTTCCTATTTCAGTAGCTATTTCACTTTTACCGCTTCCCGACTCCCCCGCCACCGTAATTGCAAGCCTCCCCGAGGCGCCGGTTATTTTATCTTTAAGTATTTCATAAACGCCTTCAGCCGCCTCGCTATGATGCTTTTTTACAACTATCTTGTCTCCTAACATTTTATTTTCCTTCCTGTGTAAACAAAAGATCCCTTAACTCGCTTCTCAACCTGCTGTCCTTTTCTCCTTTTTTTTCCAGAAAATAACCCGGGACGGGAAAATCATTTTTCTCCCTGACTCCTTCATCTATTATTTTCTTAAACAATTTAATATAAGCCTTTGCCGCCGAGCTCCAGGTAAACTTCTTTTTTACCCTTTCTATCCCTTTCTCAGAATATTTTTCCCATCTTTCTTTTTTAAGCAGCTTTTCAATATCATGAGACAACGAAAGAGGCTCCGAAGTCTCGCTCAGGATTCCAAAATCCCCGGCTCTTAAAATCTCGGCCGGCCCTCCCCGCTTTGTAGCCACCACCGGCAGGCCCGAAGCCATGGCTTCAACAATGGTCAGGCCAAAGGGTTCGTGCAGTGCAGGGTTTACAAATACCCATTTGTTTCTGGCCGCATACCTGTAAATATAAGGCATTTCGTCCTTGTAATCAAAACCCGGGCTAAGACATACCTTTCCCTCCAGATTCCATCCCTTAATTATTCCCGCAATATCTTCAATTATATATTTTTCGTGCTCCTTAAACTTATCCCTGTTGTCCGGATTCAGGGGGTCTTCTATATTCCCGGCTATAATCAAAAGATTTGTGTTTTCCTGCAGCAGCCGGCTGGAAGCGTAGGCCCTGAGCAGGCCAGTGGGATTTTTCTTGGCGTCAAAACGCGCCGCCGAAAAAACGCAGGGCAGTTTAATTCTTCCGGTTTCTATTCCCCCGGCGAGTTGTTTCTGCAGCTTTTCCACTGCCTTTTTGTAGGTTTTTTTATTTTCCTCACCTTTTTCGTAAGAGAAAAACTGCTCTGGTCCTATTCCGGGAGGAATTACTTCAAACTTATTCCTGTCCTCCACAGCCCCTTCATAGACCCTGTGGCCGTACTGTTTTTCTATTTCCTCCCTGGTGGAAGCTATTATAGCCTGTGCGTTTCTGAAAGAAACCCTCTCCGCCGCCACTCTCAGATGAAAATTAAAATTCTTGTTTATCATCTCAAAATTTGATCTGGAAAGCTTTAAATTGTCCATTTTTTTACCCCCCAGCGAATGGCCGGTATGGGTAAAAGCCTTAAACATTCTTTTTTTCATAATGGCCGCCGAGAGGCCGGCATCGGCATAGTGGGAGGAAACTATATCGGGCTCAATGGAACGGGACTTGTAATAATCAATGGCTCCCTGAGTAAAATCATTAATCAAAGGCCAGAGCTTTTCTTTGTTTATAAACTTATCTTCCGGCCCGCACTTTATTCTTATAATCCGCAGGTTTTTATTGTACTCTTCTATTTCCTTCTCGTAACCGGGCCATTTGGGGTCTTTAAAATACCTGGTAAATATATCAACCGAGCAGCCGGCTTTCGCCAGTTCTTTCGAGAGCTCCGTTATATAAACAATCTGGCCGCCCGTATCCGGGT
>JBNJFW010000079.1:0-6964 GCA_051747165.1 Elusimicrobiota bacterium
TTCTTCATTTCATAACTGAATGCGTTAAAAGCCGACTCCAGCATATCGTTATCCGAGGCCAGAGATTTGCTTTCGCTCATTATAGCATTCACTTGTTCCCTGGATATCTTGTTGCCTTCCGATCGGCATATGGATATAAGCGTGGCGCTTGCTATGACCAGGGGAATAACACAAAAAAGACGTATTGAAACAGAAGACTCCGGAATATTTTTGACATATAAGAAGGCTCCCCGGAGGCCTTCAAATGCTTTAAATGAAAGAAACTTTCTTATTTTTATTTCATCGGATTCGGTTTCCGAATATATATCATATACATTTTTAGGTACATACATCCAACCCCTTTTTAAATCTTTTTTCCAATCTTTAGCTATATTTGTAAGCTGAAGGCCTTCTCCGAAACTCCGGTCATAGGCATTGAGCTGATTTTTAAAAGGAGCAATATCTTCATTTAAGCAAAATATGTCAGTAAGCATCTTTCCTACTACTCCGGCCACATAGTAACAGTAAAGGCTTAATTCCTCCATGTTTTTCATTTGATATGTACTTTTGTCTGAAATAAGCTTTTTCTTTTGAAATTCGGCCATTCCGACTGCTGTCTCGCTTATATTTTTTGCTATAGCTTCGCTGTAGGGCTGAGGAAGCGAATGATAAACCTCCAAGACTTTTTCTCCCTTTTCCATGAGTTCCATTTCCGGAGATTCTTCTTTCCATATATTCTTAAAAGCTTTAAAAGACTTAACTGAATCAGATAAAGGCTCTCTTTTTCTGAAAATACGGGCAAAACTTAAAAGATTATCTATCTTTTCTTTTTCAGATTGAAAAACAGAATCTTCCAGGCAGTCAGCCATTCTGAAAATAAGATAACCGCAAAGAACTGCCCGGTGAGTATCTCCCTTAAGTTTATTTATATTTAAGGCGAAGGTCCTGGATACTTTAGGAAGTATTTTTTTTGAAAATTCCCAGCTTTCATTCAGCACACAAGCATTCCCGAAAAATAAATTTTACCGGCTTTTTATAACAACAGGTTTTACAAAATGGGAAGATAGGTATCCGTTTCATAACTTGTAACCTCGGTTCTGTACCGGTCCCATTCTATCTTTTTGTTTTCTATAAATTTTTTGAAGACATGCTCTCCCAGCGCTCTTTTCAGAAAATCAGATTTTTCCGCTTTGTGTATGGCCTCTATAAGGCTACCCGGTAAGACCTCTATTCCTTTTTCTTTTCTCTCTTTTTCTGTTAATCTGAAAACGTCGTATTCAATTGGATCGGAAAGGGTGTATTTATTTTTAATTCCTTCCAGCCCCGCAGCAAGCATTACGGCAAAGGCCAGATAAGGATTACAAGCCGGATCGGGAAAACGCAATTCAATTCTGGTGGCGTTTTCTTTGCCGGGCTGGTAATTAGGCACCCTTATAAGAGCAGAACGGTTTTTTTGACCCCAAGCTATATAAACAGGAGCCTCATAGCCGGGCACGAGGCGCTTGTAGGAATTAACCCACTGATTTGTTATAGCGCATATCTCTCCGGCATGTTTTATTATACCAGCTATGAAGTGAGTAGCGTCCTGGGTAAGATGATATTTACCATCAGCCTTGAAAAAACAATTTTTCCCGTTTTTAAAAAGAGACATATGCGCATGCATACCGCTGCCGTTTACTCCGCCCAGAGGCTTTGGCATAAAAGATGCGTACACGTTATGCTGCATGGCTATTGCCTTAACAGTTACTTTATATGTAATAACGTCGTCAGCCATTTCAATAGCCGGGGCATATTTAAGATCAATTTCATGCTGACTGGGAGCTACCTCATGATGAGAATATTCAACAGGTATATCCATTTTTTCCAGAGCTAAAATCGTATCCCGTCTTAAATCCTGGCCTAAATCCAAGGGAAGAAGATCAAAATAGCCTCCTTCATCAATAATTTCAGGCTTTCTGTTATTTTTAAAATAAAAATATTCAAGTTCGGGGCCTACATTAAAAATATCATAGCCCCTTTTTTCCATTTCTGCCAGATTCTTTTTAAGTATGTATCTGGGATCTCCTTCATATGGCTTACCCTCCGGAGTAATTATGTCGCAAAACATTTTTGCAACCTTATGTTCTGCTTCTCTCCAGGGAAGTAAAGTATAAGTTGCGGGGTCAGGCATGGCAATTAGGTCGCTTTCATATATTCTGGCAAAGCCTTCTATTGAAGAACCGTCAAAACCCATTCCGTTTTCAAGAGCATTTTCCAGCTCACGGGGGGTTACGGCAAAAGATTTAACCTGGCCTAATATATCCGTAAACCAGAACTTTATAAATTTAACATTATTTTTCTTAACCGATTCCAGTACATTGCTTTTGTTGAAACTTCTGTCTCTCATTTTTTTTACTCCTTTTTTACTTTTTTAGTAATTATAATAAAACAAAACTCTTTTTCAATAGAGCCCATTACTTATCCTCTTTTTTTTTATATTTTCCTTTGAAATAATTGTCTATTCCCTCAGCTGCTTTTTTGCCGCTTTCTATGGCTGAAACCACAAGAGAAGGGCCGCTTTTTGCATCTCCCGCAGCAAAAACACCTTCTGCGGAAGTAGAACAATCGTTATTTGTTTTGATATTTCCCCTTCTGTTAAATTGAAGTTTCAAGGCTTTTGTGAGTTTATCATATTTTACATGAACAAAACCCATGGCCAGAAAAACGATATCGGATTTAACCTTAAACTTACTCCCCGGTATTTCATTAAATCTGGATCCGCTTTTGTTTTTTTCCCATTTTAATTTTACAAATTCGGTTTCCTTTACTTCTCCCTCTTTGCCATAAAATCTTTTTGCCAGTACAGACCATATTCTGCGAGCACCTTCTTCATCAGCCGAAGAAACACTCTGTATGTAGGGTTTATAAGGCCACTCGGGATTGAATTTCTTATCCCAAGAAGGAGGCTCAGGCATAATTTCTGCCTGCAAAACAGACTTGGCACCCTGTCTTAAAGCAGTTGAAGCGCAATCAGCTCCTGTATCTCCTCCACCTATTACCAGGACATGCTTATTTTTTGCGGAAATTATTTCATCTTCTTTTTTTCTTCCGCTTACATATTCGTTTACCGGTTTAAGATACTGCATCGCAAAGTAAATACCCTTGAGTTTTCTTCCGGGTATTTTGATGTCGCGGGCTTCAGAAGCACCGGAAGTTATAAGCAGAGCATTAAATTCTTTTCTAATGCTATCCAAAGAGACGTCTTTCCCCACTTCACAGGAAGTTGTAAAATTTATACCTTCTTTTTTCATTATATTCAATCTTCTGTCAAGAACTTCCTTATTTAATTTGAAATCCGGTATGCCAAACCTTAACAGACCTCCAATTCTCTCGGATTTATCAAATACAGTGACTTTATGCCCCTTTCCCCTTAACTCTGCAGCGGCAGAAAGGCCGGCCGGACCTGAACCCACAACTGCAACCGACAGCCCGCTTTCTTTATTTATAATGCGGGGAGTCACAAGTCCTCTCTTAAAAGCTTCTTCAATAACAAAAAGCTCAATATCTTTTATGGAAACCGGCTCATCATTTATGGAAAGAGTACAGGCATCTTCGCACATAGCCGGGCAAACTCTTGCCGTTATCTCCGGAAACGGATTGACACTTTGCAGCCTTTCCCAGGCACCGGAAAAATCACCCATGTAAACAAGATCATTAAATTCAGGAATTAAATTAGCCAGATTGCAGCCTATACCATGGCAAAAGGGAACTCCGCAATTCATACACCTGGCCGCTTGGTTTCTTATTTGGCTTTTGCTTAAAGCAGATTTGATTTCCGAAAAATCACATAATCTCTCCGATATCGGCCTCCTGGAAGCCTTTTTACATTTATATTTTAAAAAGCCGCCGTTTTCACCCATCAGTATATCTCCTCGGTTATAATTTCCCTTTCGGATTCTCTATTTTCCTTTTCCCGTATTGCGGCAAGAGCTTTTTTATAATCAAGCGGCATTACTTTTACAAAAAAAGAAAGAGATCTGTTGAAATCCTCAATGATAGATTTAGCTTTACCGCTGCGAGTGTAGTTATAATGCTTTTTGAGCATAAGAAGGAGCCCTTCAATATCGTCTTTATCTTTCAGAGATTCAAGCTCAACCATTTCCCGATTGCACCTGGTATCAAAAAGCCGGTCTCTATCATATACATAGGCTATTCCCCCGCTCATACCGGCGCCGAAATTAACTCCGGTCTTTCCCAAAACTACCACTCTGCCGCCGGTCATATATTCACACCCATGGTCACCTACACCTTCAACAACCGCCCGGGCGCCGCTGTTCCTGGCGCCAAACCTTTCGCCCGCCTGGCCGTTTACATACAATTCTCCTGAGGTAGCCCCAAAAAGGTTAACATTGCCACTTATAGTATTTTCTGAAGGCTCGAAACTTGAGTTCCTGTCGGGAAAAAGAGTTACCACTCCTCCGGATAATCCTTTAGCCAGGTAATCATTGGCATCGCCTTCAAGGCTGAAAAAAAGTCCCTTAGACAAAAAAGCGGCAAAACTCTGTCCCGCCGAACCCCGGAAGGAAACCTTTATATTTTTATCGCCTAAGCCTTTTAAACCGTATTTTTTTGCTATTTCTCCGCTTAACTGAGCGCCTACAGATCTGTCTCTGTTTTTTATGCTGTAGTTTAATGAAAAAGATTTCTTGCCGTTGAGATTTTTAATTCTACTCATGGTGTCATTTAAAATAGTTTTATTTAAACTTTTCTCTTTATTATCTTTTCTGGTTTCAGAAGAAAATATCATAACTGATTTTTTTCTGTCTCCGGGACAGGCTAAAAGTTTTGAAAAATCAAAACCTTTTCCATCGGCTTTTTGTGAAGGAATCAGCTTTTCGGCGCGTCCAACCATATCATCGATATTTTTAAAACCAAGCCGGGCCATAATCTCGCGTGTATGCCGGGCCACAAAAGTCAAATAATTCATCAGGTATTCAGGTTTGCCCATAAACCGTTTTCTTAAAACCGGGTCCTGGGTTGCCACTCCTACCGGACATGTGTTTGAATGACAATGTCTTACCATAACACAGCCCATTGTCATAAGTGCCGCAGTGCCAAAGCCAAACTCTTCCGCCCCCATAAGCGCACCCATTACCACATCTCTTCCTGTTCTTATCTGTCCGTCAACCTGAAGTCGAAGTCTGTTTCTGAGATTGTTAAGAACAAGAGTCTGGTGGGTTTCGGAAAGGCCTATTTCCCAGGGTATACCGGCATTTTTTATAGATGAAATAGGGGAAGCTCCGGTTCCACCGTCGCCTCCGCTTATTAATACCATATCTGCTCCGGCTTTGGCTACACCGGCGGCTATTGTGCCTACCCCGCTCTCGCTTACCAGTTTAACGGAAACACGGGCAGAAGTATTCGCACTTTTTAAATCATAGATAAGCTGCGCCAGGTCTTCAATCGAATAAATATCATGATGGGGCGGGGGGGATATCAACATAACTCCCGGAGTAGAATTTCTTACTCCTGCAATTTCCTCATCCACTTTATGCCCCGGAAGCTGCCCACCCTCCCCGGGTTTAGCTCCCTGGGCCATTTTAATCTGAAGCTCTTTTGCATTTGCAAGATAATTTATATTTACCCCAAACCTTCCGGAAGCCACCTGCTTTACCGCGGAATTTTTTTCTGTATTGTATCTTTTACTGTCTTCTCCTCCCTCGCCGCTATTGCTGGAACATCCAAGCCTGTTCATCGCCACTGCTATAGTTTCATGGGCCTCTTTAGAAATACTTCCAAAAGACATGGCACAGGAGTAAAACCTTTTTAGTATTGAGCTTTCCTTTTCAACTTTTTCCAGAGGAATAGCCTTGCTGCTTTTAAAGTTTAAAAAATTTCTCAATGTTATTTCAGAACTGTCAATGAGCTGGGAGAATTCTTTATATTTCTCATAATCTCCTTTCATTACAGCCTGGCGAAAGCGAATCACTACATCGGGAGTTAAAAGATGCTTTACAGAGTTTTTCCTGTAAAGATAGCGCCCGCCGGAGCTTATACTTTCATTTAAAGCACAATTACAAGCTTTTTTATGCATTTGAGAATAATCGTTGTATATTTTTTTTATTCCAACGCCCTCCACAGGAGAATTTAAACCCGGAAAATATTTATTTGTAAACTCCGAATTCAATCCTACTGCTTCAAAAATCTGGGCAAATTTATAACTCCTTATGGTGGATATACCCATTTTTGACATTATTTTCAGCAGACCTTTTTTAACAGCAGTTATATAATTATCAAGAGCGTCTTCAGCTTTTGCAGGGCCGGATATAATAGATTTTTCACAAAGAGAACTTACCGTATCCAGAGCAAGATAGGGATTAACCGCGCTTGCCCCGAAACCTATTAAAAGAGCGAAATCAGTAACCTCCCTGGCTTCACCGCTTTCAATAATCAAACCCGCAAGATGCCGCTTGCCCTTAGCAGTCAGATAGTTATTTACGACACTTACTGCAAGAAGAGAGGGAAGAGGAGCATAGTTGCTGTCTGAATTCCTGTCACTTAATATTATAATACTGTTGCCTTCGTCAATCTTTTTTTCACTTTCCGCACAAAGAGCTTCAAGGGCCTTCTCCATGGCAGCAGAACCTTTGCCGGCCTCAAAGAGCATATCTACTCTCTGCGCACCGAGGCCCCCGCCTTTCCTGTAAAGAATCTTCTGAATATCTTTATTGCTGAGCACAGGATGGGAAAGCTTTAACTGTCTGCAGTGAAGCGGCCCTTCTTCAAGAAGATTGTATTCCGCTCCGGTGAAACTCATAAGAGACATAACAAGATTTTCCCTGTACGGATCTATAGGAGGATTGGTCACCTGGGCAAAAAGCTGTTTAAAATACCTGAATAACAGCTGCGGCTTATAAGATATGGCCGCCGGCTGCTCATCATCCCCCATAGAGCCAATAGGCTCCTGACCGGTCTCGGCCATGGGTTTTATAACCATATTTAAATC
>JBNJFW010000080.1:0-6951 GCA_051747165.1 Elusimicrobiota bacterium
TATTCGCGATATAATTTATGCTTTAAAGCAAGCCGGCATTGAAATATCGCTTTTTATTGAGCCTTCCATTAAATTTATAAAAGAGGCGGCCGAGGTGGGAGCTGACGCTGTGGAACTTCATACCGGCAAATATGCCAATACCTCCGGCCCGGAGAAAAATGAAGAACTAAATAAAATTATAAAATCTGCCAAACAGGCAAAAAAAGAAGGACTTAAAGTTAATGCCGGACACGGGCTCAATTATGATAATGTAACAGCTGTCTCAAAAATAAAAGAATTAAGTGAGCTTAATATAGGTTATTCCATTGTATGCCGCAGTATTTTTACCGGGCTGAAAAAGGCGGTCAGAGATATGTCGGATTTAATTAAAAATTGTGATTAAGGGCCTGGTGTTTTTATTTATTCTTGCTTTTTTATACTGGGTATTATTTTATCTGGGCAGCGGGGCAGACGGAGTTGAAAAGGAAAACTCTTACCTGTTCAATGAGTCCCCGGCCGGGGCAGTTGCTTTTCAGGTCAGTGATAATTCCGGGGTGAAATGATAATACTGGGAAACGGAATTGATATTGTAAATATAAAAAGAGTCGAATTGAGCTCTGATAGAAATCCCGGATTTCTTAACCGCATGCTTACAGAAAAGGAAATTGAATACTGCAAGCGCAAAAAAAATTTCTATGAGCATGCCGCGGGACGCATAGCTTTAAAAGAAGCCGCTTACAAGGCCGTTAAGGACTCCGGCATTACGCTTTTGTGGAGGGAGATGGAAATTGAAAGCTCCGGTTTTTCTCCCCGCCTTTCGGAGGTCTGCATGGCAAACAGAAAATTATCGGATAAAAACATATCGTATTCGTTCAGCATATCTCACGAGAGAAAGTATGCTGTCGGCAGTGCCCTTTTCTGGCAGAATATATGAAGATAATAAGCCCTTCGGAGATGGTGCGCCTTGATAAAGAATCTCCAGTTGAAGCAATTGAATTAATGGAAAGGGCGGGCAGGGGTATGGCCCGCTTTATTTACTCATATTTTCCCCGGATGCCTGTGGTCTTTTTCTGCGGCCGGGGAAATAACGGCGGTGACGGTATTGTAGCGGCTCGCTGGCTGAATACCCTGGGTTATAATACAGAAGTCTGCTTTATTTCCTCTAAAGAGTTAAAGGGCCTGCCCTCCCGGGTGCTTAAAAAATACAAGGGGAGGACTTCCATAATAAATAATCCGGAGGATATAAAGTATATTCTTTCCGGAAATGAAATTGCCGTTGACTGTATACTGGGTACAGGTTTCAAGCCTCCTTTAAGAAAAAATGTAGGCCGCATTCTTGAAATTATAAACAAAAATAGTAAAATCATTCTATCATGCGATATTCCCACCGGTGTTGACGGCAGCACCGGAGAAGCCGATAAAAACGCGGTAAAAGCGGATGCAACTGTCAGCTTTGAATACCCGAAAACAGGCCAGATTATAAATTCCGGAAGTAAGTTTGCCGGCAGTATAGAGACGGTAAAAATCGGCACAGGCATTCGCCCCGAAGAGTATCTAAAAGAATTTGAACTTATATGCCGCGACGATTGTAGGGCATATTTTAAAAAAAGAAATAAGTTCTCTCATAAAAATAATTACGGGCACGTTATGGTAATTGGCGGAAAAAAAGGCATGGAAGGCGCCCCGTCAATGAGTGCGGCCGGAGCTTTAAAGTCCGGTGCCGGGCTTGTTACATGCGCTGTTTCGGATAAAGTATATCCCAATATGCCCCAATACAGTTTAAGCTCCATGGCTTTACTGCTAAAGGGCCGGGAAGAGGAAGGAAATATTTCATTTGATTCCGCCGGCAAAATTTTGGAGTTTGCGGAGAAAAGAAAAATAACTTCGGCCGTAATTGGCCCCGGTTTGGGCGCTTGTTTACAAAGCAAGCGTTTGGTTTTCGAGCTGGTTAAGAAATTGAAATGCCCGGTGGTAATTGATGCCGACGGCTTAAATGTTATTGCCGGAAAACCGGATATATTAAAAGAGAGAAAAAAAAGATCTACTGTTTTAACTCCGCACCCGGGTGAAATGCGGCGCCTGTGTGGATCAGAAACTGATATGAGTTTAAATGAGGCTGCAAAAACAGCCGCCGGATTTGCTTTGAAATATAGCCTAACCCTGGTTTTAAAGGGCTATAGAACAATAGTTACAAACGGCAAAAAAACTTTTATAAACTCAAGCGGAAATCCGGCAATGGCTGTCGGTGGTTCGGGAGATATACTTTCCGGAATAATAGGAACTCTTGCAGCGCAGCATAACAATCCGCTTGAGGCTGCAAAGACAGGTGTATGGGTTCACGGGCGCGCCGGGGATCTGGCTGCGTGGAATGGAAGTGAAAGGTCTGCTTTGCCGGAGGATTTTCTGGCGAAGATGGAAAAAGTTTAAAAGTATAAGGGAGGCATTTTATGTTAAGTGTAATTTTTGGTATTGTAGGAATAGTTGTCGGGATTTTGTGGCTTGTGAATTGGGGCGCATGGGCTCACTTTCTTGTTGTTTTACAGGGTTCTCTTCCTCCTTTCCTGATTCTTGTGGGTGCTGTTGCGGTAGCGGCCGGAATCTCAAGCGTAAAGGATAACATGGAAGCGAAAAAAGAAGAAGAAAAAGTAAAAAGCGAGAAACCGGAAGGTAAAAAAAGTGAAAAAAAAGAGGAAAAAGCCTCTAAAAAAGAAGAGAAAAAATAACTCTTCCCTGTTTATAAGCTGTGGATAACTCTACAGCTTGTGGAAAACTTGTTAAAAAATCCGGCTCTCCCCCCGAAACATTTGCTGTTGGCCGGGAACTGGCAAAAAGCATTAAAAGAGAAAATATATTTCTTTGCGGGGAACTGGGAGCCGGAAAAACAACATTCCTTAAAGGTGTGGGAAAGGGCTTAGGCCTGAAGCAGCCAATTATAAGCCCTACTTTTCAGCTTGTCAGGAAATATAAAAAAAACGGTTCTTTAAAATTAATTCACATTGATTTGTACCGTTTAAATAAAGTGGAGGAAATCTTACATCTGGGCTGGCATGACTTTTTGGAAAACAGTGCGCTTACGGCAGTAGAATGGGCTGACAGGGCTGCGGACATATGGCCGGAAAAAGCCCTATTTATTAATATAAGAGACATTTCTCCTTCAGAGCGAGAAATAGAGATTTGCAGGGACAAAGACAGTGTTTCTTGGATTTGACACCACCGGCGATATCTTTTCCATTGCTGTGGGGAAAAGTGCGGAAGATATTCTTGAGACAGAAGCCCGGAGCCGGCGCCGCAGTGCTATGCTTATACCTGTATTAGATAATTTGCTAAAAGATGCCGGTATTGAAAAATCCGGTATTAAAGCTGTGGGAATGGGAATAGGCCCGGGATCCTTTACCGGAATAAGGGTGGGTCTAAGTTTTGGTATAACATTTGCCCAGATGCTTAACATACCCGCTTACGGGATATCTTCAATGGATCTTGCCGGCAGGAAATATGAAAGGGTAATATCAAAAGCATACCGCGATAAATATTACCTGGGGGAATATGTTAATAAGAAAAGATCCGGGCCATTTAAAATTATAAGCGCCGCCCGGGCTAAAAAAACTAAGGCAAAGCTTTTAAAGATTTCCGGTGCGTCTCTGGTAAAAGAGGTTGCCGAATTATACGAAAAAAAAGTTCCCGGAGACTGGAAAAAAATAAATCCCATTTATACAATGGAAACAGTTTATAGAAAAAAGAGGAAAACTAACAATGAGTGAGAAAAAACTTAAATTTGCTTTACCTAAAGGCAGTCTGCAGAAATCTACAATGGACATTTTTGGTAAAGCCGGAATAAAAATATATATTGATGAAAAACGCTCTTATTACCCCAATTCCGATGATGAAGAGCTCGAGCTTATGCTTATACGTCCCCAGGAAATGCCCCGGTATATAGAAGAGGGTGTTTTTGATGCCGGCTTGTGCGGTTGGGACTGGCTGATGGAGAACGGTTCAGATGTTAAAGAAGTTTCCGAACTTATATACGCAAAAAGCGGCTTCAGGCCGGTTCGCTGGGTACTTGCGGTTCCTGAAAGCTCCGAGATAAAAAAACTTCAAGACCTGGAGGGAAAAAGAGTTTCAACCGAGATCAAGAATTTCGTTCAAAGATATTTCAAAGAAAGAAATATTAATTGCGAGGTTGAATTCTCATGGGGGGCCACAGAGGTCAAGCCCGGTGTACTGTGTGACGCGATTGTAGAACTCACCGAAACAGGAACTTCGCTTAAGGCAAATAAATTGAGGATAGTACACGAGTTACTAAGTTCCACCACCAGGCTGATAGCAAATAAAGAATCATTTAAGGATAAGTGGAAAAAAACAAAAATTGAAAATATTTCAATGCTGCTTCAATCTGCCGTTCACGCTGAAAACACTGTGGGCCTTAAAATGAATGTAAAAGATGAGGACCTGAATGAAATTCTTGAAATTCTACCGGAAAGCAAAAAACCCACTGTCTCCCACTTAAGCGTCAAAAATTGGCTGGCGCTTGAAGTTGTGGTAAAAGAAGATGAAGTAAAAAAAATGCTTCCCCTGCTCAAGAGAGCGGGAGCCGAATATATAATAGAGTATCCCCTAAATAAAATTGTCTACTGAAGTAAGAGTCAGATTTGCGCCCTCACCTACCGGCTTCCTTCATATAGGAAGTGTGAGAACGGCCCTGTATAACTATCTTTACGCAAAAAAAAGCAAGGGAGTTTTTGTTCTGCGTATTGAAGACACGGATTCCGACAGGTCAAAAGAGGAATATACAGAAAAAATAAAAGAGGGCTTAAACTGGCTTGGCCTGCAATGGGATGAGGGACCTTATCACCAGTCTCAGCGTTTAGATATTTACCGAAATGAACTTAAAAAAATCATACAATCCGGACATGCCTATAAATGCTTTTGTTCTCCCGACGAGCTCAAAAAAGCAAGAAAAAACCATCACAGCCCTGCATATTCATGCGAATGCCGAAATCAAAAAGAAGATTCTAAGCAAGCTAATAAAGAATTCGCCTGGCGTTTTAAAACCCCGGCTTCCGGCACATTGGAATTCAACGATTTAATAAAGGGAGATATTAAAGTTGACTGCGAAAGCATAGAAGACTTTGTATTGATGCGTTCCGGAGGGATGCCCACATATAATTTTACCTGTGCCATTGATGACAGCCTGCTTGAAATATCTCATGTCATACGGGGAGATGACCACATTTCAAATACTCCAAAGCAGCTGCTTATTTACAAAGCTCTTAACAGAACCCCACCCTATTTTGCCCATCTTCCTCAGGTGCACGGAAATGACGGAAAAAGGCTTTCCAAAAGAACCGGGGCTGTTTCTCTTTCGGATTATATAAACGCGGGATATATTCCGGAAGCTCTTTTAAATTACCTGGCTCTTTTAGGCTGGTCCACCGAAGATTCGCAGCAGGTTTTTACTAAAAAAGACCTTATAAACAAATTTTCTCTTGAGAGAATAAGCTCTTCGTCCGGCATTTTTGATACAGATAAACTTAACTGGATTAACGGCAAACATATAAGAATGCTTGATTCAAAAGAAATAGCCCGCCGGGCTTCAAACTGGCTGCAGGAGTCAAATATTATTAAAGAAAAAGAAAATATACCTCCGAAAGTAATTAAGGCCATAGATATTGAAAAAGATAAAATAAATCTTCTTTCCGATGTGCCGGAGAGAATTGACTTTATGCTTTCGGATAATATAATATATAATGACAAGGCGGTAAAAAAACGGCTTAAAAAAGAAGGGGTCCACTCGGTTTTAAGCAATGCCTTAAATCTACTGGAAAATACAGAGCCCTTTACAGCCGAAACACTTGAAGAGGAAATAAGAAAATTTTCCAAAGAAAAAAATTTAGGCCTGGGCAAGATCCTGCATCCGCTTAGAGTTGCGGTTTCGGGAAAAATGAAAGGTCCTGGTTTATTCGAATTGCTTGATTTTATTGGAAAAGAGAAATCTATAGAACGAATTAAATATGCTATAAAGGAGTATGTTAAAAATGAGTGAAGAAAAAGACCACCAGATGGATATGAATTTTTTCAATATAGTAATGTCCCTATCGCAGTCAGCTCTGATGTATATGGGTAAAATTACAAATCCTCACAGCGGAAAGGTTGAGAAAAACCTTGAACTCGTGCAGGCTAATATTGATATTCTTCAAATGCTGCAATATAAGACAAAAGGGAATTTAACAAAAAAAGAACAGGAAGTATTAAACGAAAACCTGACTAATCTTCAGCTTACCTATGCCGATGAAAAGAAAAAAGACTCCGAAGAAGCTAAAGAACAGAAAAAAGACTCCGAAGAAGCTGAAGAACAGAAAAAGGATTCAGAAAAGGAAGAAAACAAAAAATGAAGCCCGATTCGGCTTCCATACTTGTTGTTGATGATATTCCGGATAACATTAAAATAGCAAGTATAATCTTACGCTCTGTAGGATACGAAGTAGATTCAGCAGGCAATGCAGCAGAAGTCCTGGATAAAATAGAAAACAATAAATATGATCTCATACTTCTGGACGTGGTAATGCCCGACCGGGATGGATTCAGTGTATGCAGGGAGTTGAAAGAAAATCCTGCCACAAAGGATATTCCGGTAATATTTTTAACAGCTAAAACCGGCTTTGATGATATGCTGGAAGGATTTAAAGCAGGAGCTGTAGACTATATAACAAAGCCGTTCCGGTCCGCTGAAGTGAAAGTCAGGGTTAATACTCATATTGAACTTAAAAGAACAAAAGATACTTTACAGGAAAAATTCGACCAGGAAAAAAAACTGTCTGCAGAATTAAAGGATGCTCTTTCAAAGGTCAAGTTTCTTTCCGGGCTTCTTCCGATATGCAGTTATTGTTTTAAAATAAGAGATAATAAAGGTTACTGGCAAAGAGTTGACGAATATATAAGAAGTCATTCCGAAGCAGATTTTACACACGGCATATG
>JBNJFW010000081.1:0-6540 GCA_051747165.1 Elusimicrobiota bacterium
AGGCATTGATATGTATCTCTCCTTCTTCTTTTATTGCTTGGACGGTATTATCTATAAGATTTTTAAACACCTGTTTTAATTTATCCGGATCGCCGTAACCTTTTTCGCATTCCCCGCTTACGTTGACATCCACTGAAATATTTTCATCAATAGTTACGGATTTAAGCGAACTTTCTATTATTTTTTTAAAATTAAATTCAGATTTATTCAGTGTTATGGTTCTGGAAAAACTCAAAAGATCTGACAAAATTTTATCCGCACTATTCACTTCTTCCGAAAGGGTATTTATATACTCTTTGGCGTCTTCATCATCTATATCAACATAATTTTGAAGGTAGAAAGCCACGTTCTTAATGCTGCCGAGAGGATTTCTCAATTCATGCCCCACTCCCGAAGCCAGTTTTCCTATTGCGCTCAGCCTCTCTTTTCTTACCAGCTTTTCCCTGGCTTCTTCCAGCTCCCGGTTGGATTCCTCCAGCTTTCTGTTAGTTTCCTGAAGTTCTTCCACAAAGCGGGCCCTTTCTTTTTCCAGCCGGGCAATCTGCATATTTTTCCTTATGCTATAAAGAAACTCATCGGTTTCAAAAGGTTTCATAAGATAATCAGAGGCGTTTAATTTGATAGCTTTTACGGGAACATCCTCACTTGCGTATCCGGTAATTATAATTACATGGCTTTTCTTTTTTCCAGCCTGTACTTTCCGCAGACGCTCTAAAAAATCTATGCCGTCCATACCCGGCATTCTTATGTCTGTCACAACCAGTTCGTAAAAATCTTCTTTGAGCAGCTGCAGCGCATCCTCGCAGTTATCAACACCGGCTGTTTCATAGCCTTCTTTTTCCAGCACTCTTTGCATACTTTTTAACAGCATCCTGTCATCATCCACTAAAATAATTTTTTCTTTCATAGTTTATTACCTTTAATTTATTAACTTCTCTATTTCTCTGCGAATCTTATTTGCAGAACAATCCATATCGTCTTCTTCTTTTAAATACAAGGGATTAGAAAACTTTACTTTTATAGGGGTGAATTGTATAAAGCGTCTGAACCGGGGAAAAACATCTCTGGGCAAAACGCACCCGGAACCGGATATCCCCGCAGGAACAACCGGGCTTTTTCCCTTGACCGCTATTTTCACCAGGCCTTTCTTTAACCCTACAACTTTTTTACTTCTTTCCCCTAAATCATAGTTATTGAAAGTTATTCCGCCTTCCGGAAAAATACCTATAATCTTTCCCTCTCCCAGTTTCTTTAAGGATTCCCGTACAGCCCCTATGCATCTTCGACCCGGGCCTACAGAAAAAGCCCCATGCAAAGTCATAAATAAAGAAAGAAAAGGAATACGAAAAAGCTTTTCCATAGCCATGTAGCGCACAATGCGGGGGGAGGCAAGAAATAAAAGTACGGGATCAAGCCAGCTCTGATGATTGGCGGCTATCACCGCAGGGCCTTTTTGGGGAATATTTTCCGCTCCTTCCACCTTGAGCTTAAAAAGAAGCTTAAATAAAGCCAGGCCTATAAATTTTTCAATAGAAAAAATAATATTATAAATTGCTCTATTAATATTGCTCAACTCAATTTCGGCAGTTTTACTTTAAAAACAGAACCCTTTCCTGTTTCCGACTGCACTTCAATTTCTCCTCCGTGCCTTTTAATTATCCCATAACTGACCGACAATCCCAAACCGGTGCCTTCCTGAACATCTTTTGTGCTAAAAAAAGGATCAAACAGCCTGGTAATATTTACAGAGGGTATTCCCTTGCCCTCATCAATAACTTCCGCAACTACTGAATCATCCTTGTCATAGCTCTTAAAAACTATTTCCCCTCCCTGCTCGGATTCTCTTATAGCGTCTATGGCATTTAAACCCAGATTAGTAAAAACCTGCTGAAGCTGATTTAAACTTCCCATCATTTGAGCAGAGCTGTTTAATTCTTTTTTAATCTTAATCTTAAACTTATTTGCCTGGGGATGCAGCAGCATAAGAGCATCCTCAATTGCATCATTAATACTTATCTCATGCTTAGGGCCTTCATCAGAAACTCTGGCATAGGAAAGAAGTTTTTTTGTTATACCCCTGCATTTTCTTGCCGCCTGCTGAATAATTTGAAGAGACTCTGCCTTATCCTCATCTTCAATGTCTTTAAGCAGGTTCTGCACACTGGTCAGTATAGCTCCCATGGGATTGTTAATTTCATGGGCTATCCCGCTTGCCAGGGTCCCTATTGAAGACAGCTTTTCGGCCTGGGTGAGCTGCTGCTGGGTATTTTCAAGTTCCCGGCGGGTCTTAATATGCATCCTGGCGTTTTTAAGAGCCAGGGAAATATATTCGGCTATGGTTTCTACAAAATTTACATCATCCCGGGAAAAAGCATCTATTTCTTTTTTGTCAAAATATATAAGTCCCCTGATCCGGTTTCCTTCTTTCATGGGAACGCACACAACCGACCTGATTTCCATGGATAATACGCTCATGGCATAAGCAAAGCGGTCATCTCCCTGAGTGTCGGAGACATTTATTGACTTTCCGGTCTTTAAAACCTCTTTAACAAAAGTGCGGCTGTAGCTTTTAAAGCCCGATTCAAGCTGCGCCACCTTATTTTTCTTTCGCACAACTTCCGAATGCAGATTTCCCTCCCGGTCAACAAGTATTAAATAGCCCCTGTCGGCTTGAGTTATCTGCATAATAAAATCAATGCTTTTATTAAGTAAAATCTTTATATCCATAACCGGGATCATTGATTTCATGAAAGTGTTTACGGATGAGGCCAGCGAAGAATTTATTGAGGAGTCTTTTTCTTTTTTTCCGGAGAATTTTTCAGCTATTTCTTTTCTAAGCTTTTGAGTTTTATTTAACAAATGCTCGTTATTTATTATCACAAATTTTGCCCCGGCTTCCTCCAGACTCATATTGGCTTTCTCATATTCTTCTTTTTTAAAATACAGCTCTCCCAGTAAAAGCCGGCTGCAGCCTTCCTTAAGCGGATTATCCTGCTTACAAGCATATTCTATGCTTTTAAAAAGGCATTCTTCAGCTTCATCATATTTATTCTGACCTGCCAGAATCTTAGATCTGATATTCTCCAGCTCGCAATGATAAAAAGAGTCCTCCAGCTGAGTTTGAGCAAGCAGTTTTTGAGCTTCGCTTATGTTTTGATGAGCCTCCCGTATATTTCCCTCGTTTAACAGTAAGTCCGCCATGGCCAGCAAAGCGCCTATATACCATTCGTAGGCTTCATCTTGTTGCTCCAGGCTCTTGCATAAGCAATCTTTCGCCTTATCCTTATCCCCGGCCTGTTTGTAAACCAGACCCCTTAAAAAGTTCAGCCTGGAAGAGGGAAATAATTCGTTGTCATCTTTGTATGCACTACTTAGTTCTTTTAATTTATTCAGGTAGGCTTGAGTATCGCCTGTATTTAGCGAGTTTAAAATTTCTTTTTCGATGATTTCATAGCTGTAAGAGGAACCCAGTTCTTTTGACTCCCGCCGGCATGCCCGGAGGGTCTCTTCGAAGTCTTTATTTCTCCCAAAAATAACCGTCTTGTATAAAAAAGCTACATAGCCCCAAAACCTGACCAAAGCCAGCTCTTTATCAGTCGCAATATCCATTGCCCGCTTTAGATATTTTTCTTTACTTTTTATCCCGAAACGCAAAGAGGACATTTCATTAAAACACAGGGCCATAGAGTAAACTTCCCGCCAGTTAATATCCCTGTGTTTTTCTTTGACATTCTTGCAGAAATCAATTATTTCCGCAGTTTTATCTCTAACCTTAATGTTCTTACCCGCATTTAAGCTAAGCGGAAAAGAACTTAAGTCTTTTTTATACCCTGAAATCTTTTTTTCCCTTCCGCCCAGTAAACTCATTTTTTTATCTTCCCCTCTATTGACTTATATAATTCCTCTGCCTCTCTCTTATATTCCCCGTCATGCTCCCCCACAGGGGGCAGCTCCATGCATTTTCTGAATGCTGCAGCCGCCGGCTCATATTCTCCTTTTTCTTTATAAATTTTGCCCAGTTCAAGATGATGGACAATAAATTCAGGTGCAATCTCAATTGCCTTTTGCATATATTCCACTGCTTTTTCTAAAGAAGCATCCGGCAGTCCGCCGTATAAAATTTTGGCCCCGGCTCTTTGAACCCAGGATAAATTTGAAACTTCATAATTCCATATGGCAAGGGTATGATAGGCCCTGTGTTCCTGAGGGTCAAGCTCTATGGCTTTTTCGGCTTCTTCTTTTACTCTCTTGGATAAATCAACTTTAGTCCTGCCACCCTTAAAAAGAGCCATTCTTCCGTAGGAAACGGCAAGTTTATAGCGAGCCACGGAACCATAGGGATTTACCTCCGCGGCTTTTTCGGCATATTCCATTGCTTTTGTATAATTTTCCTCCTGGGCCTCCGCCAAGCTGCTGTTATAACCCATTCTTTCATAGGCTCTTGAAATTTTCCATAAGGCCTCATAGTTTGCCGGATCCTCTTCCAGCGCCTTAAAATACGCTTCCAGAGAGCGACTGTGCTCATACTTCTGATAAAAAGAATCGCCTTCTTGAATAAAATCAACCTCCCCTGCGGCAACACCTGATAAAAGCATTACTTGAATTAAAAATAAACCCGACAGCCCGGCTAAATTAAATTTTACCATAAATAAAAACTCCTCCAATTATATTTTCAGCCATCCTCATTCTTTTCCGGAGGGCAATTAAAAGCTTCTTTAAGCGTTTCCGAGAGTTTCTGAGCGCTGACGGGCTTAAGGAGATAATCAAAAATATAGCTATGCATCATGTATTCCACAGATGAAAGCATGTCCGGATACCCGGTTACAAGAATGATATTTGAATTCTTATTGTGTCTGTTAAAACTTTTGATAATATCCCCGGTCTCCATGCCCGGAAGAACAAGGTCAATAATCATAAGGTCGTGCTCTTTTTTAACCTCATTTACAATCTGCTCTTTTTTATACGCTCCGCTAACCTCAAAGCCCGCATTTTCGCATACGATTTTATAAAACTTAAGACAACTCTGGTCATCATCCACTATTAATATTTTTTTATTACTCATAATTTAACTTATATTTATCACCTTGGGAACTTTAAAAGAAGCAAGTCTGCCCCGGCAGTAAGTTTCTATTTCATCTTTAGTCATATCCTTTCCCAGATCGACATTTGCTATTATTTTCTGTCCCCACAACTCATCATCTCCGGCGCGCAGGTTAACATCTCTTATACAGGGATGAGAGTGCAAAACTTCTTCTATTTCCCTTAAATCAATGCTTTCGCCTCCTACTTTCGCTATGTTTTTCTTTAATCCGTCAAAATAAAGATAACCCTCTCCGTCAATATGCCCGTAATCTCCCGTATGCAGCCAGCCGTCTCTTAAAACCTGCCTGCTTTCCTTTTCTTTTTTATAAAAAGACTTCATAACCGTAGGTCCTTTTATAATTATTTCTCCTCCGGCTTTTGTTT
Organism: Elusimicrobiota bacterium; assembly: GCA_051747165.1. Taxonomy (GTDB): domain Bacteria; phylum CG03; class SLGR01; order SLGR01; family PWQF01; genus JBNJFW01. The sequence continues at coordinate 5,467 of JBNJFW010000081.1, forward strand.
CACATTCTTTTTTATTTTCATTATCATATATCTTCACCTCCACTCCCTTTCCGGCCAATCCCACAGAGGGAGGTTTATTGGCGCTTTCTGAGTTGGCAGATACAATCAAAGCTTCAGTTAAACCATAGCCCTGGAGAATTCTCAATCCCATAGTATTTTTTATTTCCCTCTGGGTTTCTTCATTCATAAAATTCCCCCCCGAAATAGGATACTTCAAAGAGGAAACATCATGCCGGTCTTTCCTAAAAACCTTCATAAGGTAAATGTACAAGGTGGGGACCCCTATCATAAGATCTATTTTATAATGACTTATTTTTTTATAAATTTCCCGGGCCGAATGACTTTTCAGAATAACAATCATAGCCTTCCTGAAAACAGGGGCAACAGCTCCCGCAATAAGGCAGAATATATGGGCCATGGGAAGAACAGAAAGAAAACTTTTGGCATCTATAGCAACATTATCCAGAGCTCTTGCCCCGTAGTAATAATTAGAATGGCTCAGCATTGCTCCCACCGGATAGCCAAAACCTCTGTATGTGTAATTTATGCTTGCTATATTCTCCCCTTCCATGTCCATGTCCCCGGAGCCTTTTTGGGACATAAGCTCCTTAAAATTACATGAGCCTTTATACTTTTTTTTTATCCAGGGATCGGAATCCGAAATTATTATCTTCCGCCCCTTAATTAAATATTCTTCAAATCCCAGTATCTTAAGAATTATATAAGAACTGGTAATAACAGCTTTCGGTTTGCATTCCCGAAACATCTTTTTATATTCCCCCGTTGTAAAAACAGGCTCAAAGGGTATAGCCACCGCGTTAATTTTCATTAATGCAAAAAAACTCAAAAGAAAGTCTTTTGAAGTAGGCAGAATAAGAGCAACGCGGTCGTTTTCTTTAATGCCTATTCTTCTTAAACCTTCCCCCAGGTTTTTTACGCAGTCCCATAGCCCGCTGTAGGTCAATTGCTCTTCCCCCTCCACAACAGCAGTTTTATCACCACAGCTTAGAGCCGCATCTTTAAGCACAGAGCAAATATTCATTTCTCATTCATCTTCCCATCCAAAAAATAAAT
>JBNJFW010000081.1:6550-6873 GCA_051747165.1 Elusimicrobiota bacterium
CGCAAAATGCAACTCAACTTAGAAAGTATATCCCGCTGTTATTGATATAACCGCATTTTTTTGATCCAAATCAGCGCCGCTATCATCAAATGATGTGAGGCCCATAGTATAGCGGGCATCAAGCAAGAAAGTTCCTTCTCCCGCTTCAATTCCTATTCCCCCTCCTAAAGCAATACCCGCATCGAAACTTTTCATACTATCCTTTACATCAGACTCATCCTCAATTTCTATACCGATAGACTCCATCTGGGCTTTAAAATTATCCAAATCACTACCGGAATATTTATCTTTTGCGCTTAAAAGAAAACCAAAGGAAGGCCCAG
>JBNJFW010000082.1:0-6846 GCA_051747165.1 Elusimicrobiota bacterium
CAGTTCGTTTATGTTTTTGGTTAGGGTCATTTGCCGGCCCAGTTTGAGAAGGGTTTGCTGGTATTGTTTTTGTTGCTTAAACAGGGCCCATTCGGCTTTTTCTTTAACACCCAGGTATACACTTGGGCCCATACTGGCAAGTATGACTCCCACCACTACCGGCAATATCCACCAAATATCTCCTAAAAATAAATAAACAAATTCTCTACCCCAAAATCCTATAATAAAAGGAACTGAAAGAATACACAAATACACAAAACCAAATACTACTCCTCTGGTTATGGCAATGTTTATATCCATTAATCTATATTTCACTATCGCATAAGTAATAATAATAGGATATAAAGCTACCAAAAGATGCCCATATGGGTATATATCAATTTCAAATACCATAAAAAATGCTGTTCCTCCTCCTAAAAAGCCAATACCCATGGCTATCAAAAAGTATTTGATTTGTAATTTGTTAATTCCCGAAGAAATCTTTAATTTTTTCAGTCCGCAATAAAAAGCATAACCAACTGAAAGAAAAAAGAAAGCTACGAAAAACGGATAGACAGGGCCAGGAGGAGAGTCAACATAAAAAGAATTAAACACATATCTAATGTTTACTATAAAAACACGTGTAAGACCCAACCAATCTGTAATATTTAAAATTAAAAATGCTATTCCAAGCATATACACTAACTTGATCAAATATTCTTTTTTTTGCTCTAAAAATTCTAAAGAAAAATGGAGAAAAAAAACAGGAATAAAAATTACTCCTATATGGGAAAGATAAAGCCAGAAAAAAACTTCTCCTTTATCCAATGTTGTAGAAAACTTAAAAGCCCCAAACCCCCAAATTGCTGCTACAAAATTATAAAAAGCCCAAAGTTTGTGAGCTTTATTTCTTCTTTTTATCCAAGTAAAAAGACCTAATGCAAGAGTCGAAATAAAAGTTAGTACTCCGGATAATGCAAATAAATTAATATTCAATTTTTTTGTTTAAAAGCCTTTTCCCTATTATATTTCCTAGCCCTTTTATGTGGCTCGAGAAAATGACTAGTGGTTACTCCTGCACATAAACCTAACTCTTCCGCTAATAAAGAGGCTGCTATAATTTCTGCAAATTTTCTAGCTTTTCCTGCTCTATAACATCCAATCATTTTTAAGCCTTCCTTCTGAGTACATAGAACAGTTCCCACTGTACCTACAGCAAGACTAATGTAAACCATCAGTTCAAGACTCTTCATCTATTTTAATTATAAACTCCGTTCCTTTTCCTTTTTCGCTTTTCAGTTTTAGTTCCCAATCGTGTTTGTCTATTATATCTTTTATTATCGACATGCCCAGACCCATGCCGGTTTCTTTTGTTGTATAGAGGGGTTCATATATGTTTTTCTCTGTTTCTTTATCCATGCCCGTTCCGTTATCTTTAATGCTTATGTAGGTTTCGCTGTTGCGGACGGCTTTAATTTGTATCTCTCCTTCTTTAATTATGGCCTGGGCTGCGTTTTTTATAAGGTTCTGCATAAGTCTGCGAAATCTGCCGGGGTCGGCGTTTATATATATGTCTCCGGGAACTCTATTTATTACTTTGATTTCTTTTCTGATCCTGCTTCTGCTTATTATCTCCTGTATGGCTTCTCTTAAGCATATTTCTTTCTTTTTTATTTTTCTCTTTGACAGTTCCATAAGCGAGGAAACTATTTCTTCCGCATGTTCGGTTTCACTTGAGAGTATTGATATGTGTTTTTTGAACTCTTCATCTTTTATGCCTGTACCTGTATATTCATTAAGATAATAGCTTATGTATTTTATACTTGACAGGGGCGTTCTTATGTCATGTCCTACCGCTCCGGCCAGTTTACCCATCATTGCAAGTTTCTCGGTTCTTAGCATTTTTTCCTGTATGGCTTTAACCTTATCATAAAAAAGAGCGTTTTCTATTGCAAGCGAAAGCTGCTCGGAGAGTATATCAAACATTTCAAGATCTTCGGGAGAATACATTTTTTTATCTTTTTTATCTCCGATTATTATAAATCCCTGCAAATGGTCTTCCGTAAATATGGGTACTGTAAGAGCCGCGCTGTCTGTGTGCTGGTAGTTTATTATTTCGTCTTTTAATACCGGTTTTTGGATTTGTTTGAGATAATGTATCAAGGGTTCTTCAATAGCGTATTCTTTTTTGCAGGATTCTGTTTTTTCAAAACCCTGTTCTTTTTTTAAAACATATTTGTTTTTTTCTTCATCCCATAAAAACACTTTTATGCCTTCAATTCCTATGTTTTCATATACCGAAAGGCATATCATTTCAAGAAGTTTGTCTAAGTTCTTGCTAAGAGTTATTTTCTTGGCAAGGGCAAAAAGTGTTTCCCGGTATCTTTTCTGTTCTTTAAACAGAGTCCATTCGGCTTTGTTTTTAAGTTTGGCGTAAATACCCGGGCCCATGGAGCCCAGCACTACTGCTGTTATTATGGGAACAAGAGGCCAGTTTAAGCCGAAGGTGTTTATGAGAAGCTGTTTGTTGAAGAAATACATGAGAAAGGGGATACCTAAAACAAAGGCGTATATTATTCCGAAAGCCGTGGCCCGGGTGATTGCTACTTTTATGTCCATGAGTCTGTATTTTACAATAGCATAAAAAACAGATATTACCCAAAGAGAAACAAAAATGTTGCCTACCGGGGGGATTGGAATGCCATACCAGAGAAAATAATTCGTTGAACCGCCTATAAAACCTATCGCGGTACCGTAAAAAACATATTTAACCTGATTCCACTTATTAATTGAAAGGTACTTTCTGGATTTATACATTAAAAGATGAGAGTAAAATGCCAGGCCGAGCCATATTACAAGAAATGGAGTGAAAAACATACCCGGTACCGGCCAGAAGCGGAAAAACAAGCGCGATTCCACATCGCTTATAAAAAGGGATGTGAAATTAATCAGGAAAAAAATTAAAAAGAATCCATACCAGGCTTTTACTGTTTTAAACTTTTCTTTTTGTTTTTCTATAAGTGTAACAGTTAAATGATAAAAGGTGGGAGTTACAAAAATAGCGCTTGCCATCAAGGCTCTGCTCCAGAACAAAGCATTTTTTGCATTTAAAGCAGTTTGCCAGAAGAAATAGGCTAGGGACCAGAATAACACGGATAGGGCAAAATAAAAAAAGGATCTGTTTAATTTTGAGTGCGGGTTCTTGTATAAAACAATAACGCCCAGCACAGTGCTGGTGATAAAATTAACAAGAGCGCTTAATTCATAATAGGACATAATCCCTCATTTAACATACCGGACAAAATAACTTATTCATCCATATCTTCCAGCTCTTCATCTCTTAGACTTTTTATAATTCCTATTGCGTACCTTAGTGTTTTTTTAGGGTTGCTCATGATTTTTTTTGACAGTATTTCATGTGCTTTTTGCAGTCTGTTCTCTCCGTATTCCTTTCCCAGGATTATTAACTTCTCTATAGCTTCTATATCATTTTGTTTGTATACTGTTTCGGCAAGCTTTCTTGCCTTATCAAAACTCTCTTGTCCGTATTGCCGGGAAAGCTTTAACAGGGCTTTTTTATGCTCGCTGGGGGAGTACAAACCCAGGAGTTCATATCTTGAAGGGTTTCTGTGTTCGTAAATCTCTTCCACATCCGAATAAACTATGTCTATTATGTTATGTTTCCTTAGCTCAATCATTCCATGGCTTATTGTAGACTTGCAGGTGCCCAGTTTTTCGCTTAGTTTTTCTAAAGAGAGAGACCAGAATCTGTTGTTGAGTTGGTGATACATATAGCGGTTTATTAAATAACTGTATTTTGCCCTGAGGGACAAAATTCTGTCCCAGTTGTATTCAAAATATTCGGAGGGAAGAAGAAAATAGTTTTCGGAAGGATATTTATATTTCTCCCTGCTGTCAGTTATGTCCGACAGGGTTACAAGGGCGTTTCTGCCGTGGCGGAACTGTACTTCTATAAGATTATATCTATCTTTGAGCTTTCTCAATGTTTTTATTATCTGCCTTCTGTATGCCACCGGTGGCGTTTCACTTATTCCCAGCAGTGAGGCATATTTGTCAAAGTTAAAATCAATAACATTATCTTTTTTAGCATTGTATAAAAGAAGAAGATACAGGTCAAAGGCCCTTTCATCCGCATTTGTCTGCATGGATCCGGCTATATTTCCCATGAATTCATTGCTTAAAGGAAGAGCTTTTTCCATATCAATTGCTCTTCGGGGTTCCGGGTCATATAATTTTATCTGCAGAATGCCATCCCTGAGGCGCTTTGCCAGTTCCGGAGATTTAATTAACAGGGCATTTTCTTTGCTCCTGGCCAGAGCGGTCTGGGACCAGTTGGTACTGCCGGTTATTACTGTCTCTCCGTCAATTACAAGGGTTTTTTTGTGGGTGTACATATAAACATCGTCAAAAAATACATCTACGCCTTTTTCCTGGAGATAGTTATAGGCCTCCTGATTTTTATCTTCTATTTCTCCCGTAAGAAAATTTATGTTTTTATCCAGGATGACCATAACCTCAACCCCTCTGTCGGCAGCTTTGACAAGGCTGTTTAAAAGGCTGTAAACTCTTGATGGTCTGTCATGCAGGCTTACAACAAACATGGCCATGTGAATACTGCTTTGGGCGTTGTCAATTGATTCTTTTACAGCCGGGTAGTATTTACGGTTGCTTATGTCGGTAATTTCGGCACTTATGGATGAGAATGCTCCTGCGGGGGAGAGAAAAAAAAGACAGAGGCAGATTAAACTTGTTTTTATCAGTTTTCCTGTTTTACCGCTAATGCCCTTCTCTTGAAGAATCATGGTTAAGAAACTCCTTAGTTGATTTATCTGAATTGTATCATAAAAGACAGGTATCGGCAAATTAGTAAGGGAAAAGAATATTGCCTCTTTTGTTGCCAAGTAAAGGAAGACACAAAATGTTCATTTTAATTGTAAATTCATTTGACAAAAGCATGAAAAAGTATTATATTTATAGTGGAGGTGATAAACATGAAGACTTTTAAAAAAGACACAACATTAGTGGGGGTTTCTGAATTAAGAACAAAGTTTAAGCAAATTTTAGAGAAAGCCCGCAGCCACAAAGTAGTTATCAGCAAGAGGGATAAAGAATTAGCTGTTCTTATTGATATTGATCGCTATAATATATTAGAAAATATTTTGGATGAACTGGAAGATTATGCTTTGGGTTATATCGCTGCAGAGCGACAAAAAACTGCTAAGCTAAAAGATTATATAGATATAGAAGAACTGGAAAAGACATTAATTAAATGACTTGGCGTATAAAAATAGACCCAAGGGTTAGAGATAAAGATTTCAAAAAAATAGATAAAAGCCAGCAAAGAAGAATACTTAAAGCCATAAAGGGTAAACTGGGAAGAGCTCCGGAAAAATTCGGGAAACAATTAAAGGGAGAGTTTGAAAAATTCAGGAGTTTAAGAGTTGGCAATTACAGGGTTATTTATGAGGTAAAAGAAGATAAAGTTCTGGTTCTAGTTATAAAAATAGGTATTCGCAGAAACGAGGAAGTTTATAAAGAATTTTTTAAACGCCTTGGCAACTAATCATAGCTATTTTTAAGTTATAGCTTTGCAGTTTTTCGGTGTTAAAGAAATGCGGCTATTCTACTACTTTACTTATGTAGCCGTGTCTCCATATCTCAGCAGCTATTGATTCCAGATGCTCCAATGTTCCCGGTATAAATGTAACTTCCTTTTCCTTAATAATTCCTGTTTCTTCATCCATTTCGCCGGACATAGTGGTAAAAGGCTGACGTATAATTTCTTTTAGATCATTATCTTCCACATCTACTACAAGTTCATTATCTATTAGTTTAGCATAACCAAGGTATTCACCTCGATGAAGCTTTTCTTCATTAATAGTATAAAATTCTACTTTCATAGCTACCTGCTCTCCATTTATTGCCGGAGTTCTCTTTTCTCCGAGATTTCCCATAAAAAACAACCTGCTGAATATAAGGCCGGTTATAGCAATTAAAGAGATTATTAACAATGTTCGTTTTCTATTTTTCATAAACAATTTTCCTGTCTGTTTATAATATTGTCTCACTTAAAACTCTTTCAAAATCAGGCAGAATATAAATATTTCCATTTATTTCCATTTCAGCCAAAGCTACTGCCTTGCGCCCAAATATATACTCTCCCGATTCATCATCTTTTTTTACATCATATACATAAGTGGCTTCCGTGATACTCCCATCCTCAAGCACTGCTTCATGAGTGAACAGGCCTGATATAAATTCAATTTTCCGTAGCCGGACATCTCTTCCGGAGTAACTGTTTGAAATCGTTTGAGCAAGAAAGTTACGTGTATTTCCAAAAGTATAAGCCTCGAACATTGTAGCAAAATCTTCAACAATATTCCTCTGGCCGTACTTGCGGGCATAATCTACGCTTTGCTCCGATTTATCCCAGAGCTTGCTCCAGGTTTCAAGCTTTTCTTTATCGTTAAACCCATAGTGTATGTAATGGCCAACCTCATGAAAAAGAACCCTGGGGATGCTATCTGCTTCAATATCTATTCTTATTTCCCTTGAAGGCGTAGAATAAATACCATTGATCCTGGGCCAGGGCAGATCCTCGTAGGCGACAAAGGGAGGAAGCATCTCTTCAAGGAGAAGAGCAAATGTCCGATAAAAATTCTTTTCAGATACATTATCAAGATCACCTACAAGAATAACCCCGAACTCATTCCACACCCTCTCATTTATATCATTAATATGATTATCTTCAATATACGATCTTACCTCAGACCGAGCCGTATCACTAAGATCTTCGCTGAAGCCCCATAAGCCGATCGCAATTTCTTCTTTCCGACCTGCATCCAT
>JBNJFW010000083.1:0-6795 GCA_051747165.1 Elusimicrobiota bacterium
TAAGCGACCCCATCGTCTAGCTTGGCCCAGGACACTGGGTTTTCATCCCAGCAACAGGGGTTCAAATCCCCTTGGGGTCGCCATTTTTTGGGCGGGTAGCTCAGTTGGCTAGAGCGCTGTCCTTACACGGCAGATGTCACAGGTTCAAGTCCTGTTCCGCCCACCATCCTTTTGGGTGGAAGGGAAGTTTTTAGATTTATTTAAAGGTAGTTTAAGTTTTATATATCAGTGGTTTTTTAATAAGTTCCGGAAAGTGGCGGGATAGCTCAGCCGGTAGAGCACTTGACTGAAAATCAGGGTGTCCCCAGTTCGAATCTGGGTCCCGCCACCATCCTTTGTATCGAACCTTCCAGAAAGTCCGTAAAAGAGGAATCCTTATTTTTTATATTCTGATGTCCCGAGCTGGAGCCCCTCTTTTTTGTCATTTTACAACACCTGCCAACTTGTAAAAGTATATTCATCTGTACTCATAATATATCATTCTCATTAACATTTGAGGTCTTGAATGATTATGCAAATCTTAAAGCGGAAGTTTAGCTGACAATAAAAGAGCGGCTTACCTGGCCGCTACGAGTTGTTTTGCGGGGAGGATGTATTCAAAATGGCTGTTTTCTACCAGGTTGCTTGACATATGTATACTATATAGGTATATAGTTATACGGCTATATGAATGATGCCGGGGTGAGTAATTGTTACCGCACTATTTAAGCAGGAGATGATATGAAAGTATTTGACATTAAAGAAATGAAAACTTTACCTTATGAGAATAGGGAAAAGAATGTTTTTTACAATACGCATCAGTTTAAGATGAGGGTAATAGAATTGCCTGCAGGAGGAAAAATGCCCGAGTGCAGAATGGAATCTTATGTAATATTTTATGTAGCAGATGGCTCGGTAGATATCGTTGTTAATGGAAGAACCAGTACGGTTTTTTCCGGGCAGGTATTGGTTACAGGGCCTGCAGTATTATCCATGAATACGGCAAACGGAGTAAAGATTATGGGAATACAGGTGAAAGCTTAAATGACAACAACGAAATGTGAACTGTTTAAGGTTTTTTCCAATGATACTCGGTTTTCAATTTTTAAAATGCTGCTCAAGGAAAAGTTATGTGTCTCAAAAATAGTAGAGAAAGTTAAGGTGTCCCAGCCGACCGTTACGCAGCATTTAAAGTTGCTTCAGTACTGCGGGTTAGTTAAGTCAGAGAAGGTTGTTTGCTGGATGCATTATTCGGCGGATTTAGAAGGAATAAAAAAATGTCGAAAAGAATTGGTGGAATTGCTGGATACCCTGGATAGTGCTGAAGCGAAAAAAGAAGCAGATGAATGATTTATGAAGTCCAAGAGGAAACAAGAAATGACTGAATTTAACAAGATAGAAGAAGCAAGAAAATGCTTAGGCATTGAAGAATATGCTTCGCTAAACGAAATAAAAAAGGCATACAGAAGGCTATCTTTAAAATATCATCCTGATCGCTGCAAGGATGCAGATAAATCAAAGTGTAAGAAAAGATTTCAGGACGTTAACCGGGCGTATGAAGTTCTTATAAAATATTGTGAAACTTATAAGGTTTCCTTTAAGCGGGAAGATGTAGAAGAGAAGTCTGAGGAAGCGGATTTGTATAAAAGATTTTATGAAAATTGGTTTTAACAGGGAAAATAAAAAACCATTTGACCGTTACAGCAAGCGGTATGATGAATGGTACGAAAAAAACAGATATGCGTATCTTTCAGAAGTGGCAGCGATAAAAAAGTCTCTTTCGGCAAAAGGCAAAGGCTTGGAAATAGGTGTCGGAACAGGTAGGTTCGCATCGCAGTTCGGTGTGAAATACGGGATAGATTCATCGAAAAAAATGGTAGCTATAGCTAAAAGCAGAGGTATTGATGCAATAAAAGGAAACGCAGAAAAACTCCCGTACGGTAATTCGGAATTTGATTTTGCTCTTATAATAAATACTTTATGTTTTGTTGAAAATCCTGAAAACGTTATACGTGAAGCGCGCAGGGTTTTAAAAAAAGACGGCTGTCTTGTGGTAGGAATTATTGATAGGGAAAGTTTTTTGGGAAGGTTTTATATGGAAAAAAAAAGCAAGTTTTACAAGAAAGCAAAATTTTATTCTGTAAAAGAGGTTGCAGATATGCTTGGAAACAGCGCTTTTGCTAAAGTGCTTGTTTATCAGACTGTTTTTGATTATGCGTCAAAAATAACCGCTGTTCAGAAGCCGCTGGAAGGATATGGTAAAGGGGGCTTTGTGGTATGCTCTGCGAGGAAAAAATAGAAAAGGAGAATGAAATGATGAAGGTTGGTATGATTCGCTGTCAGCAGACAGAGGATATGTGTCCCGGGAGCACTGATTTTAAAGTTGCGAAAGCTGGAAAGCTTGCATTTGAGGAAACTGGGCCTGTCGAGGTTGTCGGTTTTGTCTCCTGCGGAGGGTGCCCGGGTAAAAGAGCTGCTGCAAGGGCTAAAATGATGGTTGACAGAGGTGCTGAGGCAATTGTTTTCGTTTCATGTATAAAAAAAGGTAATCCGATAGGTTACCCCTGTCCGAATTTTGAAAAAATGAAGAAAGCAGTCATAAATAAAGTTGGAACGAATATTAAAATTATTGACTGGACGCATTGATACTGTAAAGACAAAATGAAAAAAATAATAGAGGTAGAGAACCTCCGAAAATCTTTTGAAGACTTGATTGCCGTTGACGGTATTACCTTTAATATAAGAAAGGGAGAGATTTTCGGCTTTCTTGGGCCAAATGCTGCAGGGAAAACTACAACTATACGGCTTTTGACTGGAATACTCACTCCAGATGCCGGTACTGCCAGGATTTCTGGAATAGATATAGCTAAAAACCCTATTGGTGCTAAGCTTAAGTTTGGAGTTATTCCGGAAACAGGAAATATCTATGTGGATTTGACTGCAGAGCAAAATATCATGTTGTCGGGCAAGTTTTACGGTATTCCGCGCGAGCGGTTAAAAACCAAAGCAGCAAGTTTATTGAAAAAGTTCGATATTTACGGCAGAAAAGATGAGCCGGTAAGAAAATTTTCAAAGGGCTTGAAGCAGAGAGTCAGTATTGCCAGTGCCCTGGTGCATGATCCTGATATTTTGTTTTTAGATGAACCCACCTCAGGTCTGGATGTAATAAGCCAGAGATTAATACGTGGTTTTATAATGGAGATGAAAACGCGAGGTAAAACTGTTTTTCTAACTACTCATAATATTGAAGAGGCTAACAGGTTGAGTGAAAGAGTGGCCATTTTAAAAAAAGGAAAAATAGTGGCAATAGACCGCCCGGAAAATTTAAAGAAAAATTTTGAGTCCGTTCAGTCTGTTGAAGTAAGTTTCAATGAACTCGTTAGTGTCAATAAATTTGATAATTGCAAAGCAATCTCCAAAAAGGAAAAATCCGGAGACAGATGGAAGTTATATACGGATAATCCCGATAGCGTAATAAAATATTTAAACAAGCTGGCAGACAAGGAAAAATTAAAGTTTATTTCATTAAATATTTTAAAACCCAGCCTTGAAAATGTGTTTGTAAAATATACGGAGGGAGAAAATGAGTGAGGTTTATGCTCAGTTTTTAAGAGGTATTAAAACTGTTACTGAAAAAAACATGAGAATATATTACTTTAAGGCTCCTGTTTTTATGTTCGGTATAATGTTTCCCATATTTCTTTTTTTGTCCTTTTACTTAGGGCGGAATGTGGATATGAGTTTATACTTTCCGGGCCTGCTGGCGATGTCTCTGTTTTTTATATCCTCCTCGGTTGGTCCGCTAATTACTCCCTGGGAGAAAAATGCGGGAACCTATGAGAGACTTCTTTCTTTCCCTGTAAGCATTAATACCATTATATTTGGAAATATTTTGTCGGGAATGATATTCGGATTGATTTTAAATATTGCTGTAATGGCCGCCGGCCTGTTATTTATTGATTATTCTATAAATATTTTATCCCTTGCCTCTGGTATTTTAATAGGCTCTTTTACTTTTTCTTCTCTGGGCGTGCTGGTAGCTTCTCCTCCCGCCACTTCTCCCTCCCACATAATGATGTTTTCAAGTTTGGTGCGTTTTCCAGTTGTTTTTATAAGCGGCATATTCATACCGCTAAAAGATATGTCGGGAATTGCTGAAGTTCTAAGCTATTTTTCGCCGTTAACTTATCTTGTAGATATATTTAACTTCAGCTTTAATGATGGGAATCATCTTTTTTTAGCAGTCGATTTTGTGATGTTGATTTTATTCGGTCTGATATTTTGTTATTTTGCTAATAAGATGCATAAAAAAAATATGGTTAAAGGATTGTGATCTCCGGCAGAGAAATTTATAATAAATAAGAAATATATAAATTACAGTGTATGGTGCATTATTTATTTGTCCTGAAAATTGACTTTTTTGTACATTTATTATATTCTTAGATAATGATATTTTCAAAGAAGAAACATATTCTTTTAGTTGATGATAATGAAGGTTTCAGAGAAACCTTTACCCGGGTTTTAAGTCATTTTAAATACAAGATAACAGAAGTCAGTTCCGGTAGGGAAGCTCTTGAAAAAATCAATGAAGAACTGCCTGATCTTGTGATACTGGATATAGGACTTCCTGATATTAGCGGCATTGATATTTTAAAGACTGTTAAGAACATGGAAAAAACAGAAAAGGTTAAGGTTCTTATGTTATCGGCTATAGGAAAGATGGGTATGGTGGACAAAGGCTTTAAGTATGGAGCCGATGATTATTTAATTAAACCTGCTGATATTAATGAAGTAAAAGAAAAAATCGAAAAACTCCTTCACTGAATTTTATACATATATCCGAATTGTTTAAATCTTATTGATATGCTTTCTGCGTATTGTTTCATTGCTTTTTGCTTATCACCCCGGGCCTGATACCGGCGCGCTTTTTGTAAAGTTTCGTATGCCGGGTTGTTTAGGTTTTTTGCGGGTATGCTTTTGTAAATCAGCTCGTCTGCTTTTTTTATTCTTTTTTTATTCAATTCAAGTATAGCAAATCCCAGGCGCGGCAGGTCATAGTCCGGATATATTTCACTGGATTTTGTAAATAGTTTATTTGCATGTTCGGCATTTGATATGCTGAGCTGATACATTCCCATGCTGAAATAACGGGTGGATATAAATGGAGCTGTTGCAAAGTTTGCTCCAGCGGCAAATAATGACAGGATCATTGTGGCAGATAATATTTTAAGCCATGTGTTTGTTATTTTCAGTTTATAGTTTTCACTTACACAAAAGGTTCCCAGTAAACAGAAAAAGATTATAGATATAAGAGGAATGGATAAGTTGTATTCCAGTAAATTGTGAATAATTACAAACATAAAAGAAAGGCCTGCGGTCTTATGCAGTTTTTTATCAGATAAAAGCAGGGTTTTTATGGTTAAAATTAAAAATAGTGTAAAAGTTAAAGAAGCCGGTAATCCGTATTCAGCGGCCAGGCTTATAAGGTATGAGTGCGTGTATTGCGTAAATGTTTGTATGCTTTGGGCGGGAATTATTGTTATAGCTTGTCCCATCTTCGATAAGAATTCGGAATTTGTAAATGCGGGCAGAATATGAGGAACACTTCCGGGCCCGAAACCCGTAAGGGGCCTTTTTAATATCATGGAGACGGTGCCTGTTATCCAGTTGAGCCTTTCTGCTGCGGAAATTAGCATACCGCTGAAATCAAAGAGCATATAAAAAGCTATAGCGGCGATAATTGCAAATAGCAGGTTTTTTTTGCTTTTGTTATACATTGAAAACCAGGTTATGATTAATGCTGCCATAACTATGAATCCCCAGCGGCTGGAAGTATTGATAAATGAAATGAGGGGTAGTGTGCTGAGTAAAAGTAAAATAAAGAAACTAGCGTAATTCTTTTGCTTAAATTTTTTTGTTATAATATAAAGAAGAAACGGACTGCATAGTATAAAGAATCCGGCTTTTATGTTAGGGTTAGGAAAAAGCTCTGTGTTTAAAATATGGGGATATAATATGTCCAGCAGAGAAGCTGCTATGCAAAGATATGCTGCCATTTTTCCTGCTTGAAGTCTTTTGTTTTTAAGATAGGCTGCAGATAAAACAAAAATCATAAAGTAAGTAATCCATTTGAAAAAAGCTATGGTTTTTACAGCGGGCTGGTTTGCGAAAATAAAGGAAACAAAAGAAAAAAGTACGGTTAAAATAAGTAAAGAGTTAAACTTTATTTTTACTATTATTCCGTCTTTGAGAGCGACAGCGCTGGCGGTCAGAGTTAAAATAAAGGTAAGAGTTTTTACCCATAAATCCCATCCGGATTTAAAAGCCAGGTTAAAAAGAATTAAAAAAGCCAGCAGTATATATATGAGTTTTTTTGATTTAAAGTCTTTGCTTTCAATTATTTCAAAATATTTCATTTAATTTCCTTTTAATTTAATTAATTAACAAGTGCTTTTATAATATCAAATATTTTATTGATTTTCTATTGCGTGGCCTTAACTGGCAGATTTATGTAGATGTTTATTAAAAATATAACTTCTTAGTTTTAATGCCCGGCGGGTTTTAGGACTCTGTTTGACAATGAAATGGCATATAAGTTATTATATGGCAAATTGCCGGTGTAGCTCAGAGGCAGAGCAATCCCCTCGTAAGGGATAGGCAGGAGTTCGAGTCTCCTCACCGGCTCCAGCAAGTATAAATAATAGGAGAATTTAGCTATAATATGCAAGTAGAGTTTTTATTTGGGATTTTTTCGGTTGTAGCGGCGTATATTTTCTTCCGCCGCTCTCTTGCGGATTTTCTTCTTTTTGGTGTTTT
>JBNJFW010000084.1:0-6641 GCA_051747165.1 Elusimicrobiota bacterium
TCATCAAAAAAACCCACTTTTTCAAAAAGGCTCCTGCGGACAACAACAGTTGATATGCTTATGCAGCAGAGTTTAAGGCAGTTTTCAAAAACATATCCCTGAGGTTTTTTATGCTTTTTCTTTTGATTAAGTATTTTCCCCTTCCGGTACCATTTTTCCTGGGTGTGGTATATATAATAATCGGGATTTTCCTCTATTGCTTTGTCTGTTTCACTTAATTTATACTTCAGCCAGCGGTCGTCGGAATCCAGAAAAGCAATATATTTTCCGGATGATATGCGCACTCCCCGGTTGCGGGCTGCCGCCGGGCCGGCATTTTTTTGTCTTATGTATTTTATGCGCGGGTCGCGGAAGCTTTTTACCGCCTCCGGGGTAGAGTCGGTAGACCCGTCATCTATTATTATTAATTCAAAATTTCTGTATGTCTGATGCAATACAGATTCCGCCGCCTCACGGATAAGCTCCGGCCGGTTATATACAGGTATTATCACAGAATATTTAGGATTTGCCATAAAATAAGGTGAAACTCCGGTTTTATTATAAGAGTTTTTATTCGTAACGCAAAGCGTCTATGGGTTTTAGGTTCGCGGCTTTTCGCGCCGGCCATATGCCGAAGAAAATTCCCGAACCGGCGGAAAAAATAAATGCCAGCATAATTGCTTCAATTGTAACTCTCATGGACCAGCCCGCAAAATTGGCTATGGCCAGAGAAACGCCCCAGCCTGTAAGTATCCCCAGCAATCCGCCGCTTAGGCATATCGAGACCGCTTCTATTAAAAACTGGAGGTTTATGTCCGCTTTATTTGCCCCTACGGCCTTTCTCAGGCCTATTTCCCTGGTCCTTTCGGTAACCGAGACAAGCATTATATTCATTATGCCTATTCCGCCTACCATAAGGCTTATAAAGGCTATTGAGCCCAGAAGCCAGGAAAAGGTGCGGGCGGTTTCCTGGATGGTTTCCTGGATTTCGGCCATATCTCTCACTCTAATAAGCTCTTCGGTGGAATTTGTGATTCCGTGTCTTCTTGAAAGAACATTTATAATTTCAGTATGAACATAATTCATCCACTGCCCCTCGCTGACCTGTACTTCAATGAAGTCAACATAGCGCTTTCCAAGTACTCGGTACATGGCAGTATTCAGAGGTATTATTATTTCGTCATCCCTGTCTCGCCAGCCCGAAGCTCCCCTTTCCGGCAGAATTCCTATAACTCGAAAATTTATTCTGTCTATTCTTATTTCGGCTCCGATAGGGTTTTCATTTGGAAAAAGGTTTTCCCGGACCGTTTTTCCGATAACGGCGACTCTTTCCCGGGAGAGGTTTTCCTCTTCTGTAAAAAATCTGCCCCGCTCCGGGGCAATCTCCAGATACTGGTAGGATTCGCTGACGCCTTCAACGCTTGTATCATGGCTTCTGTTTAAGTAAATTGTGCTTACGTTACCTCTGACTCTGGGGTCAACATATTCAACAAATCGAATACTGTCCATAGCGCGGGCGTCTTCAGGGCTAAAGCGCGGTATATTGTGCGAAGATGCCACATGGCGCCGGCTGGTGGGCCTTACGGAAAGGCGGTTGGCTCCCATGGCCGCCAGGCGGCTGCTTATATCCTCCCTGGCCCCGCTTCCCAGCGCCAGCATGGCTATAACAGCGGAGACTCCTATCAAGACGCCCAGAACCGAAAGAAGCGAACGGGATTTATTGGCCAGAAGGCCTTTAAAAGCCTGCAGAAAATAATTTTTAATTTTATAAAAATTAATTATTTTTCTTTTGGAAAGAAAGTTGTTGTCCTCAAGAGAAGGATATGTTTTTTTGTGCTTCTTTCTTTTTTTGTCTTCTACAATTCTGCCGTCAAGCATTTCTATAATCCTATCGGCTTCTTCGGCCCGGCTTTTTTCATGGGTAACCATTATTACCGTTATGCCGGATAAGTTGAGTTCTTTAAGTATTTTCATTATCTCATCCGCCGATGCTGAATCAAGATTGCCGGTGGGTTCGTCCGCAAGCAGTATTTTTGGTTTTTTTATAAGAGCGCGCGCTATTGCCACCCGCTGCTGTTCTCCTCCTGAAAGTTTTGCCGGGCTGTGTTTTGTCCGGCCTGCAAGTCCGACTTTGTTTAATATTTCCTGTGGATCAAGGCAGTTTTCCCTTTTGGATTTAGGAGTGTATATCAAGGGGAGAGACGTGTTTTGAAGGGCATTCATGCGCGGAAGGAGGTTAAACATCTGAAAAACAAATCCTAATTTTTGGCTGCGAAGGGAGGCGAGTTTTTTTTCAGAAAGATTTGAAACATTTTTAGCGTCAAGAATATATTTTCCGCTGTCGGGAGTGTCAAGAAGGCCCATTATATGCATAAGTGTGGACTTGCCGCTTCCCGAAGGCCCGGTTATGGACACAAATTCTCCCTGTTTTATTTTTACTGAAACATCCTGCAGGGCTTTTACTTTAACCTCACCGAAACTGTATGTTTTGCTTACATTTTTTATTTCTATCAATTTATTCCCGGAAGGCCGCCTCTGAACCGTCCTGACCTTTCAGAACGCTGCTGCAGTGAAAGAACGATAATATCTTCATGATCTATACCCGAAACTATTTCCGTGTTGCTGCCGTCGCTTAGACCGGTCTCAATTTGTCTTAATTCAATTTCGCCGGGAGAAGTCTCCACGCGCACAAACTCGCGCCCTTCTCTTTCCTCTATTGCCGATGCGGGTATGAGTAGGGCATTTTCGCTTTTAGCTATTTGAGCCTCAACCATTGCATTCATGCCCGAACGCATCAGGCTCCTGCCTGCCAGCGGCCTAACGTCCACATTATAAACGGTGACATTACTCACTATTTCAGACTCATAGGATATATGTTCCACAATGCCTTTAATCCTGTCGCGTGGGTAAGAATCCAGCCTTATAAGAGCATTTTGGCCTGTTTGTATTTCAGCTAAATCGGTCTCGTCAATCTGAGCCCTTACTATCAGTTCGTCCGCCATTACGATAACCGGCTCCTGAGAACCAAGGCTCTGGCCCGGTTCAACATTCCTTTTTATGACAAATCCCTCCAGTGGAGCGATAACGGGCGTGGGCCTGTAAACTTCCATCCATTTTTTTAATTCTTCTTCCCCCCTGGCCCTGGCGGCGTCAAGAAGAGCTGCTCTCTCGGATGAGCTCATCCAGGCAACTACTTCGCCGGCTCCCACACTGTCTCCTTCTCTTACCAGAACTTCTTCAATTCTTCCGGATAGAGGAGGCTTTACTTCCAGCCTGTTTCTGGGAGTGACATAGCCGCTTGCCGAGACAGTTATGGCCATAGTCTGCCTGAAGGGTTCAATCCGGTAAAAATCTTCCTCGACAGTTCTTTTTCCTTTTATATAAAAAAAGCCAATGGCAATAAAAGCCGTCATTAATACCGTAATAATTAGTTTTTTCAGTTTCATTTTCAATATTCTCCCAAAACTCTTTTCCACGCGGCATGCGCCATAAAAAGTCTTCGTTTAGCTTCCAGTACAGCATTCAGCCCGCTCATATAGTCGTTTTCTATCATATTCCATTCCTGATAGGAAATCAGCCCGTTAAGATATTTTTCCCGGGCAATTTCCGCCCTGACTTGAGTGGAGTTAAAATATTTTTCCTGAATACTTACGCTTTCCTCTGCTGTAAGCAGTGATGAAAAAGCGGATTTCAGTTCATATATAATGTTCATGCGCGAGCCTCTTAACTGCTCTTTTGTCTGTTCAACCGCAATTTCCGCCCTTTTTGAGCTGTATGTGTTTCGAAAATCATAAGCAAAAGGAATGGATACCTTTATAAAGGAAGTCCAGTTTCCGTCTTTTAAAGCAAAATTATCGACCGAATAAGACTGCGAAGCCGAAAGGGAAATATCATGCAGATAATTTGATCGGGAAAGAGTGTAATCGTATTGGGCTGTTTTTAAATTCAATTCCTGCATCTTGTATTCCGGGGTTTGCAGGACAAGCTCATATATGTCCGGCTCATCCGGAAGCCGGCCTGTTTTTATTTCCCCTTCAATATTCCCTATTCTATCACTGTAATCAACCCCCATTTCCTTTGCCAGATTAATAAAGGAAAGATCCAGATCTCTTTTTTTTGATGAGAAATCCAGCTTTGCCCTGGCATAATCGGCCTGAGCTCTCAGCTTAGCCCCTCTGTCTTCTCTTCCCGCTTCATATCGCAGAGTTACTATCTCGCTGTTTTCTTTTCGTCTTGACATAATATCTTCAGCCAGCTCAACTTCTTCCTGATTACTTAAAGTAGTAACATAAGCATTTTTAAGTCCGTATAAGACATCGGCAAAGGTCCTGCGGTAATTTTCTTTAGCTCTCTGCAGGGAAACTTTTTCCCGATTAAGCGAGGTAAAATCTTTCAGGTTTGCCGAAAAAAGAGTCAGCGATCCGGAGACCCGGGAAGATATATCATCGTCGCTCATAATACCATCGGCTGATGCAGACATGCGGGGAAGAAAAGTTGAATATCTTCCTTTGAGGGCATAACGGGCACCTTCCAATGATTTAGCCGATTCAATGAGACGGGGATTGTTTTTTTTTGCGATTTCCACAAGATCTTCCCAGTTCATGGAGCCCAGGCAAAATACGGGTAAAATATGCAGCAAAACTGCAGTTAGTAGTATGTATTTCATTTCAGGCGGTTTAGCGTTTCTTTTTCATGCGTATTTTATCGCTGTTTTTATCCCGGGATCTTTTGTATTCGGCACCTTTGTCTTTCATCTGCTGCCATTGTTCCTCGCTTAGTATTTCGCGAAGGATGTAAACTCCTTTTGCCCTGTTTTTTAAGATTTCTTTCTGAATTGCGGATATCTTTTCAATGAGGGCGTCTATTTCCCCTCTGTTAATCTCATCAGAGGCAAGAGCTTCTCTCATATCTTTCATTTTAAGCCTCAGGTTTTTTCTTAACTCATTTCGCTTATCGGATAGCTCTTCTTTCTGTTTTTTTATTTCATTTTTTTGTTCATCACTTAAGTCAAGCTTGTCGTAGAATGCTTCTGACTTGCGTTCAAAATGATCGCCTGGCTTCTTTTTTTGTGATATTGACGACCTTTTTCGGTATGAATCATCTTCGGGCGGCCTTCTTCCCGCCCCTTCGGCAGTTATTACTCCAAACATAAGGGTCAAACCTATCAGTAAACTTCCTTTGATTTTCATTTATCCTCCCTATAATTTCATGTCAAAATACACACTGTCTATTTCACCTTCTTCCCAGAAGTCGTTGTAATCATAATCACGCACAAGCGCCTCACCAAACATTATATCAAACTGCTGGTTTATATATTCTTCAATTTCGGCATTTGCTCCGTTGGGGGAAAAAAAGTTGAAAAATATTAACATAACAGCCGCTACAGCACCGCCTGCAGTTATCTTAAGACCTGTAGAGTAAAAAAAAGAAACTTTCATTTTTTTCTCAATGCTTTCAAAAACATATTCGGGCGCAGTTTCTTTATCAGAATTTCTTAAAAGAGATACAGCCCGGACAAAAGATTCACACGCAGAGCAGCTCTTAAGGTGTTTTTTTATTTCACTCTCTTGTGCAGAACTTAACTCCCGGTCTATATACATGTTAAGCTTGTTTTTATCACAACTCATCTATTCACTCCTTGAATTAACTTTTTGTCTCAATCTGTTTATTTTATATGTTAGACAAATTAAAAAGCTTATAAGTTTCACTTTCAGGTTTTTTATTTTACACGTATTTCAAACAATATTTATTTTTTTTTGCAGTATATTTTTTTTAATTTTTCTCTGCTCCGGTAAATCTTTGTTTTCACCGCGGCCAGTGTTATTCCGGCGGCTGTTGATATCTCCTTGTACGAAAGGCCTTCTATTTCCCTTAAAACTATGAGCATTCGTTCCTCTTCTTTAAGTAAAGAAAGCATTTCATAAACTTCTTCTTTTGCCTCCAGATTTTTGCTTGAACTTTCGGTATAAACAAAATTGCCTTTAATTTCAAGGCCTTCTCTTCTCTTTTCTTTTTTAATTATGTTAAGGGTCGTATTTACGCTTATCCTGTAAACCCATGTTTTAAACGAAGATTTGAATCTAAATTTACCTATTTTCTTAAATATTTTTATAAAAACTTCCTGGGCGGCATCGGAGGCCAGGCTCCTGTTGCCGCAGGTTTTTAAGGCCACGTTCCATACGAATTGAGAATATTCGTCATATATTTTTTTCATGGCCCGCTTATCTTTGCGTGAAGCTTTTTTTATATCGGATTTTAAAATCATTTCTTTGACTTATTAGACAAATCAGAACTGCTTAAAGTTTCAAAAATTAAATTTCCCGCAGGCTGACCACCGATGAAGGCCTGGTTTTTGTGATGTCATCATAGGATATGAATTTGTCATATTTTTTTATAAGGAGCCACTTTGATTTGGGGCCCGGATTTTTTTCGGTTCTCAGAAGTAAAAACTCTCCTTTGAGTTTTATGCCTTTAAGTATAAATTTTATGCTGCCGCGGCTGTATTGTTTCTGCGGGTTTTCTGCGGAAATATATTTCCCCCGGTCCCATATTATAACTTCTCCGGCTCCGTATTTTCCCGGAGCTATTGTTCCCTCAAAAGAAGAATAGCTTAGCGGGTGGTCTTCAGTTTCTATTGCCAGGCGCTTTTCTTTGGGATTAAG
>JBNJFW010000085.1:0-6570 GCA_051747165.1 Elusimicrobiota bacterium
CGGGCTCTCTCTAAAAGATTCGGGCTGATATCCACCCCGAAAACTTTGCCGGAGACCGCCTCCGCCAGGCGGATGGTAAAGACCCCCGTGCCGCAGCCCAGGTCAGCTATATTCTCACCGCCTTTTAAATTCAGCATGGATATGATTTTATCCGGAGGGAGTATCTTAAACCGGGAAGCGGATTCCAACTTACGGTATTTTTCAGATGGGAATCGCTTTCCGGTCATTTCTGAATACAATAGGAATTTTCTTTTCCTATTGTATTGATTAGGGATAATAAGGGAAAGAATCTGCTTTCCCTTATGGGGTTGCGTAGCGTTAAGCAAAACAACCTTAATGGTTGTTTTTTAGCGGAGCACACTAGTTGACAGTGCAAAAAAATGCCTAAATGGCATTTTTTAAACGCCAGAGGGATGAGGGAGCGAACGCTGCTAAATGCAGATGAAGTGAGCGACCGAATAGCCCTATGGAAGTTCGCATGCTTAATCATGCGCTAACTTGTCCGGTGGATAAACCGGCGACATCTTTCTCAGTTTTTCCGCCACCGGAACGAGTTTTTCAACAAGGTAGTCGGCGTCTCGGGGAGAGTTGTCTATTCCCGCGCTGAAAACAATAGAGCCCTGGGCGGCGACATCATCAATCCCTATGGCCTTGAGCACCCCGGAGACCTTAAGGGCTGCCGAAGAACAGGTAGAGCCGCTGGTGGAAGCGATACCGGCCATGTTGAGATTTAAATTTATCGATTCCCCTTCTATATATTTAATGCAGAAACTTACATGTCCCGGCAACCGTCTTTCCCGGTCCCCGGTGAGCATAGTATGAGGAATATTTTCCAGCACCCCGTCTATAATACGGGAACTTATCTTATTAAGTTCAACGGCCCTTTCTTTAATTTTCCCTGCCGCCTCCCGGGCGGCTGCTGCAAACCCTGCAATTGCCGCAATATTATGGGTGCCAGCCCGCAGGCCGCCTTCCTGAATGCCGCCCTCTATGAGCGGTTTTAATCTCACTCCCTTTCTTACATAGAGCGCCGCCGCGCCGGACGGGCCGTAAATCGGATTGGAAGCAAGGGAGAGCATATCTATGTTAGCTTTTTCAACATCTATTTTCACCCTTCCGGCGGCGGCCACAGCATCGGTATGAAAAACAACTCCCGCCCGGCGGGCAACAGCCCCGATTTCCTCTACCGGTTCAAGGGTGCCGATTTCCGGCGAAGCCCAGGTCACCGTGATAAGGGCGGTATCCTCTCTTATAGACTCTTCAACTTCGGCAGGATCTATAAAACCCCGGCTGTCGGCCTTCAGCCAGGTTATTTCATATCCCTTCTTTTCCAGGCTCTTTAAAGGATGCAAAACAGAATGATGCTCTATGGGAGAAGCAATTATGTGCTTTCCCTTATTGCGGGGATGTTCCAGGAAACCTTTAATAGCCATATTGTTTGACTCGCTGCCGCAGGAAGTAAATATTATCTCCCCTTCTTGAGCGTTTATGAGCTCCGCTACCTGACGGCGTGCCGTATCCAGGGCCTCGGAACTCTCTTTTCCCATAAAGTGATTGCTCAGGGGGTTGCCTCCGGATTCCTTAAGATATTTCTCCGTCTCTTTTAGGGATTCGGGAAGTACGGTTGAGTACCCCATATGGTCAAAATTTATCTTTTTCATCTTATTTATCCTCTCTTTTTTCTATGTAGAAAATAAACTCCCCATCCGATTCTTCAGTTTCAAGAAGTTTATTTCCGGTTTCCGAGCACCAGGCCGGGAAATCCTCTTTGGAGCCCGGGTCGTCGGCAATAACTTTAAGAACCTCTCCCGGCTGGAGCTCTTCCAGCTCCAGTTTTGTATTTACCACCGGCAGCGGGCAGAAAAGTCCCGCGCAGTCCAGTTCTCTTTTAAAATCCATCAAAACTCCTAAATAAATAAATTAATATCCGATTTCTTGGCCTCTTTTATATACCACGCCGCACCGACCGACTCCTGCGCTTCATCAATTAAATTTTTATTTTCTATACCCATTATCTGGCAGGTCGTAGAACAGGGATAGAATTTAACCCCCATATTAAGCGCCATGTCAAAGAGTTCCTGCACGGACGGGGTCTTTGTTTTTTTCATTAACTTTTTCATCATTACCGGCCCCAGGCCGGCCATATTCATGGCGCTAAGCGGCAAAGCGCTCTTTCTGCCCGGCATCATAAACTCCATCATCCTCTGGAGCAGCCCTTTTTTCCTGTATTTTTTACCTTTCTTTAAAAAACTCAGCCCCCAGAAAGTAAAGAAAATCTCTACTTCCATTCCCATGGAGGCGGCTGTAGTAGCCAATATCAGCATGGCCAGCGCCTTGTCCATTGTACCGGAAAAAAATATCAGGGTCATCTTTTCATTTTCCATCTCTGCCTCCTTGCTCTATATTATTATTGTGTCAATAATAACCTTTCCTGTCAAAAGGAGCGCCGGGTTGTTGCAGTTTTATAAGCTGGGAGTTTTCACATTCAGAACTTCGAACTCTTCTCCCTGGTCAGCAATGAGCGACATTTTTGTCCCCGGTGGGCAGGTAATGATGTCGGTTGCCGAAACGACCGCTTCATCCTCTCCGATATGCAGAGTTCCTTTTCCCCGGACAATGTAGAAAAAGACGTCCACCGGAACCGAGTGAGGGGGAACGCTGTCTCCGGGCTTCAAAATTAAATTATTAACCTGCACATTGTCATTTTTCAGGAGCGTCCTGAACTGTACGCCCCTTTTGTTTTCTTTTGCCTTAATCTGATCTTTTTTTATTATTTCCATAATTTACCTCCGTTTAGAAACTTTTATGCCGCCTCGACTCTCTTCACAGCAGGCACCTCTTCTTTCAGTACCCGCTCGACTCCGTTTGTAAGAGTCATCTGGGACATCGGGCACCCTCCGCAAGCTCCGGTAAGGCGAACCTTTACCACTCCTTCATCTGTAACATCTACAAGCTCAACATCTCCGCCGTCGGCCTGCAGGGCCGGACGAACTTTTTCCAACGCTTTTCTTACTTCTTCTTTCATGATATTTTTCTCCTTTTTGGTTCTATTTGCTTTACTTTTTAAACCCATTCCTCTTTTTTAACATTACCGTCTATTCCTACAATTACGTATTTTATCGGCACTTTGCGTGCGGCCTCTTCGGCTGCCGCTTTGGCCAGATTAAGCAAGCCTCCACAGCAAGGCACTTCCATCATAACAACAGTCAGCGTATTTATTTGGGCATTATCAATCATATCCCGAAGTTTATCCTTATATATATCCTGAGCTGTATCCAGTTTCGGGCAGGCTATGGCCAGCGCTTTACCCTTCAAAAACTTGGAATGAAAATCTCCCGCAGAGTAAGCTACGCAGTCAGCGGCCAGCACAATATCGGCTCCCCTAAAATACGGGGCGCTCGGCGGCACCAGGTGCAGCTGCACCGGCCACTGTCTCAGCTGGGAGGCCACCTCGCCGGTTTGAGAGAACTCTTTCCCTGAGCCCGACCGGTCAACCACCCGGGAACCGGGACATCCGGACGGTCCACAGGGGGCAGAAGCACTTTCATTTTCCAAAGGATTATCAATGCCCTTTTCGGCAAGCACCTTCAGGGCCTCGTTTAAAAACTTATCCTCTCCGTGATCCTGCATATGCTTAAGATGAGCCTTAATAGTATTTGGGCCCTTTTTTATAATGTTTTCCATGGTCTTTTTCTCATCATAGGGTTCGGCTTCTCTCTCTTCTATCTCAATTGCTCCTACCGGGCATTCCCCGATGCAGGCTCCCAGCCCGTCGCAGAAAAGATCGCTTACCAGCCGGGCCTTGCCGTCTATGATCTGCAGCGCCCCTTCGGGGCATCCCGGGACGCACTCCCCGCAGCCGTTACATTTTTCCTCATCTATTTTAATAATTTCCCGTTTAGCCATTTTCTTTGCCTCCTTAAAATAAAAATCTTTACCAAAAGCTTTCTTTGCACTTTAGCTGCCTTACCTTCCGGAAGATATTGTTTTAATGATATTAAATAACTATCATTTTGTCAAAAATCAAAATTTTACAATTTGACAGCCCGGCCGGGCTAACTTATTAGTGTGGACGAGTTTTTTCGCTAATACTGGATCGGTTAATTAGGTCCGCTATCTGACTCCTTTAATTCACAGAGTGTCATGCAGCAGCGAATTGCCTTTGCATCGGTAACAGTGCTTGCCTGGGCTGGAGGGCATGTGTCTTTTTTACATCTATCCGAGCAAAAACTCCAAATCCTTCTTTCTTTAACGCTTCTTCAGTTTTTTGGATCATTTCTTCAAATGATCCTTCTACTGACTTTGCAAAATAATAACCCATTTTTCACCTACTTTTTCAAATGTCCCATCGGATTTGTTTTATTTGGATTCCTTTTCTTCTTTCTGCTCCATTTTTTCTTTCTTCAGTTCTTCTTCCCACTTTATTAATTTTTTAATGGAGATTTCTTTAGTTTCACTCCCGGAGA
Organism: Elusimicrobiota bacterium; assembly: GCA_051747165.1. GTDB lineage: Bacteria > CG03 > SLGR01 > SLGR01 > PWQF01 > JBNJFW01. The sequence continues at coordinate 4,467 of JBNJFW010000085.1, forward strand.
AACTGCATTCAGTCTCAATTCTTAAAGTATCTTCAGGCTTTACTCCCGGTATGTAGTAAATTGCTTTTTGGCCTTCTTTATCTTTTTGAGTCATAAACTGCTGTTCAACAACTCTATTTTTATTCAAATAAACAGTTACTTTTTCTACATAGTGAGTTTCAATATTTCCCACCATATGTGATACGTTTACGGTCAGAACCCCGGTCTCCTGGGAAAAACCCAAAGATATCTCATCCGGAGAATGAGCCTGCAGTCCGGAAGCGGTACACCCTAACAATACAAGTACAATACAAATTTTGATTAATTTCATAACAACTCCTTTACTTTCTTTAAGCTTTTTTGGATTCCAGAATTTTTTTAAGCTTTTCTTTATCCAGTTTCTCTTCATATACCGGCTGCTTAAAATTTTTTGGGATGATCTTTTCTTCAAAAGCTTCCTTCTCTTTTCTATAAAATATACCCTGGGGAAGTTTCTCTTCCTCCAGGCTTCTTTTAGATGCTTCAACCCGGCTATCCGGTTTATAGTCATCCTCAAGGTAATACGTATGCTCATCGAACCATTCAAATGTATTTAGTCTGTTAAACGATACACAGGGCTGGAATATATCAACCAGCGAAAAGCCCTTATGCTCTACTGCTTTTTTCAGAATATCGGAAGTTTGTTCAATAACTTTGCAGGACGCCCGGGCAGCAAAGGATATATTCTGGGATATCGCTGCGGCCAGCGGGTTAAAAGGCTCGGCAAAAACCCCCTTAAGCTGAACGGGAGTTTTAAAACCCTTTCGGCTGGTAGGAGAAGCCTGCCCTTTCGTCAGTCCGTAAACCATATTATCATGAACAACTAAAGTAATATCGGGATTCCTTCTTATGGCGTGAATAAAATGATTCCCTCCTTCGCCGTACACGCAGCCGTATGCCGCATCAACTTAAAAAAATTGTCTATAAAAAGGCTATGCCTATAAACCTTACAAGATAAAACCATACCATACAATATTCATAATCTGCTTTAACTTTATACTCATACATATATAGCATTCCAATACCAGTCTCCAACTATAATTCATACAGTATTCCTATATGAATTATTAGATCTCGGCTCTTCGTCTTTTTAAATATTTTCTCTTTGCCACTTTCTACTATCTTAACTGATTAAAAACAAATTTTGTATTGTTTAAAAACACCATTTACTGATTTTTTTCTTCTGTGTTAATTTCATGGTTTCCCAATAAGTTCAGGATTAATAACTATTACCTTATCATCAGTTTCGTCAGGCAAGCCCCGTCCGTCCCGGTTTGAGCTAAGCAGGTAAAAGTTTCCATCCGGGCCTTTAGTAACGTTTCTAAGCCGGCCCCACCGGTTTTCAAAATGCGCTTTTAGTTTAACTTCGTCCTCTTTTAGTTCAGCCTCATATACGGAACCGCCCCGAAGCCCGGCAAAATATATGCTACCGTCGTAAAAAAGCGCCCCTGACGGCGCCCAGGTATTATTTCCGGAGTGGATAATTGGCCGCTTCATACCTTCTGCGGTCTCGTCGCCTTTTATTTTTGGCCAGCCGTAGTTTTTACCCGGTTCAATAAGATTGAGCTCATCGTGCCCGCGCGGCCCATGCTCAGTCGCCCACAGCCGACCGGAATCATCCCAGGCAAGTCCCTGGGGATTCCGGTGGCCATAGGAATACACGGGAGAATTAAAGGGGTTACCCGCAGGGACCGCCCCATCGGATTCCAGACGCAGAATCGTACCCGCAAGGGAATTTCTGTCCTGTGCAAGAGAAGAATTTCCGGCGTCTCCGGCAGTTATATAGAGATAACCGTCAGGCCCGAAAGCTATTCGCCCGCCGTTATGGATTCTCGAGCCGGGGATACCGGATATAACGCTATACTCACCGCTTAATCCCTCCTTTGAATAACTGTACCTGTTAACCCTGTTTAAGATCTCCCCCTCTTGAGAGTATGTAAAATAGAGATAGATATAGGAGTTGTCTTTGAAATCCGGATCAAGAGCCATACCCAGAAGCCCTCCTTCCCCTATATGGTAAGCCTCGGGGATTTCATAGGCAGTCTCCGTTTTCCCGACTCTCCTGAGGATGCCCGGTCTTTCGGTT
>JBNJFW010000086.1:0-6534 GCA_051747165.1 Elusimicrobiota bacterium
TTTATCCGTATGTTACTGCCCTGGTTTAGATACTGCCCTATGGCATCAGCCGGGCCCCAGAAGAAAACTCCGGTAAGAGCATCAAGCCCGGCCGCGGGAAGATATAGTATACTTCCTTCCGGTACAGCGGATTTTAACTGCATATACCAGTCCAGGTTTCCGGTAAAATAAAGAATTAAAACAAAAAAGGTTAGCCCCGCGGTAAAACTTATTACCCGGAAAAGCCTGTCCGCAAAAGCGCTTTCCAGTTTTCTTTTAGCTGGAGGGGCCCGTTCTCTGATTCGCCTTATTATATGGTAAATTAAAACGGCTCCAATAATAGATGAAAAAGCCGCCGCTATAACAGTAACAAAAACTGCGTTTAAGGAGAAAAGATATAAATAAGCGCCTATTCCGCTTATTATCCCTCCTGCTGCCAGCAGTATCTTTAAATTAATAAATCCCTCTTTATCTCCGCGCGGCTGCATAATAAAAAGTTTGTCTGCCGCCCAGCGGGGCGATTCTTCTAAAGCTCTTATTTCATCCGCAGTCTGCACAGAATCTTCGACCCCGCTAAGTTTCTCCAGCATATATTCATAGGCGCCCGACCCTATGTTTCGCTCCATTAAATCTTTTAAAAATTCATCGAATTCTTCTTCCTCACCCTGGAAATTCTCAAAATAGTTTGCTGAAATATAATCTATAATTGCTTTAGTGCGCTCTTCTTCGGATAGCGGAAGGATCTCGCTTATAATATTCTCCAGTATACTATAAAAACTATCCGCGTTTTTTGCATTCCTTAAATTTTCTTTTAATTCGTTAAACTTTTCCGTATCGTCAAAGAAGTCAAATTTCTTCTTAGTTACTCTTTCTTTTTCATCTATATCATAAAATTCTACTTTTCCATTTAAAACAAATTCCTTGAAAATATTTCTTCTTGAAGCCAAACTTGAATATTCAAATACATCCAAATCAGCTATTTCTTTTATAATACTATATATATCCATCTCGGTAACCCATACTTTGTTTTCAAGCATGTAAATGTATTTAAATATCAATAAATAGGGGTCTATCTCATCATTCATGAGATGTATAAATATCTCAAATTGGGAAATAGCTTCCGTGTCCTCAGTATAATTCTCCATTTCTTTAATCAGCTTTATTTTTATTTCGTCCCACTTTTGCTCATTTTCCACAATAGAATAGGTTTCTTTACTCCATTTGTGACGGTGAAGAAATTTATAATAACTTTTCAGATAATTTTTCCTGTTAAGAATCATTTTTATAAGATTAAGTTTAAAATAAGCGTTTTCATTAAATACCGAGGCCTCTTTTAACCTATCATAATCATCTAAAATTACAGCAGAAAGGCTTTCCGAAAACATTTCAGCAAAAGTTACTGAATCTATCTTACCCGGTTCATATAAAATATCCTTGCCCAAAAACAGCCTTACAATTCCGTAGTCTTTTTTAACACTGCTTTCATTTCTGTCCGGGTCAATTTTTATAAATAAACGCATATGGGCTGTGAATAGTTTGCCTCCCAAGTCTCCTAATGTATTTAGAGGAATATTCTTAAGTACCTGGTCGCATTCATTTCTGATTAGTTCTTCCGTCCAGGCGCTTCCCTCAGGCGTTTTTATCTTAGCAAACCTATCACCAAAAGTTAGCATTTTCATATTTATTGTTCCGTCTGTTGGAAAGGAATCCGAGTTTAAATCTTTCTCTTCACTTTTACTTGAGAAAAGCCGGGCAAAAACAAAACCCAACGTGCCGATTAAAGAAATGAGGCCGATAAATGAAAATAAAGGCGAAACGTTAAACAAAAAAACCAATCCGGCAAATCCCACAGTTATACCCAAAGCACTTACCAGGCGAATGTCCGCCGCTCCCCGGTGGTAATACCTCCTGTCTCTTCTGTTTAAGGAAAATAGCTGAGCTATCACGTCTTCTCCTTGTTCGGGGTTATATAAATCTTTTTCCGAAGGCTTAAAAAAACCATAATCGTATTCGCTTTCTTTCGGGGGGGGCTTTTCATCTATAATCCTTATATAAGGAATCTTCCCTCCTCCAAAACGCGCGCTGAGTTTCATGGCTATGGTCCCGAAAGCTTCATTTCCTATTCTTAATTCAAGCAACTGCATTATAACGTTCTTCAATATTTCTTCATCTGTTATCTGAATTTTGCCTTTATTTTTTAAGTCTTCAGGAAACCTATAATTTTTAATGAACAGCTCAACATCTCTTTCCAGCTGCTCTTCAGATAAGGGCAATATGTATGATATGAACATCCTTAATTCCGACTTAAATTCAACTTCATCTCCGGATCGGGCGGCATTTAATATGCGCTTTTTCATTTCTTTCATTTCCTGTGTTGAGTCAAAAAAATGAAACTCTTTTTTTCTTTCTTCTCCGTATGAATCTTCAACTTCTACTTCTCCGCCTAAAATAAAATCTTTAACCACATTGCGCAAAACAGCCAGGCTGGGATACTTAAACACATCAACTGCGGATATCTTTTTTATAACAGCCCCAGCATCCGAATCATTATAACGAAAATTTCTCTTGTAAAGCATATGTATATATAAAAATATTAAGATATCGGGAGAGATTTCCTCACTTATAAGTATTTCAAATATGTCGGATTGAGAAAAGTCGTCTATGCCTTTACTTTTGGATTGCAGATATTTCCGGCACTCATATATGCCTTTTTGTAATTTTTTTTCATCATTTTTGTATTTAAGAAAAGGGTTAGCTCCAATGTCTTTTTCAGTTAATAGTTTAAAAAAACTTTCTATATATTTCTTTCTGTTGAGAAGTCTTTTAATTAGATTCAACTTAAAATAAGCGTTTTCATTAAATGCCGAGGCCTCTGTTAACTTATCATAATCATCCAGCATAAGAGCAGTCAGGCTTTGAGAAAACATTTCCCTGAAAAAAACTGATTCTACCTTACCCGGCTCATGTAAAACATCCTTGCCCAGAAACAGCCTTACAATTCCGTAGTCTTTTTCAACCCTGCTTTCCTCTCTGTCCGGGTCTGCTTTTACAAGCAGTTTCAAACCATCTATTTGCATTTTACTTTGCAATTCAGATTTTATAATCTTGGGGATATCCTCCAGCAATTGATCGCACTCGGCTTTAATTAAACCTGCCGGCCACGCGCTTTCTTTATCACCCCTTATAATACCCTGCCCCTTGGACAAAAACGAAAGCTCCTCATACCCGCCCGAAGACTTTTCAGAAGAGTAATACAACAATCCTAAAGAATAAAGCCGTGAAATAAATTTCGGGCTGGCGTATAATGAAATTATTTCAGCAGATTCCTGTTTTAATCTTACTTCATTTCTTCTTTCCTCTATTATTTTAATTAAAGCTTGTTCAATGATTTTTATTTCTTCTTCTTTTTCTGCTTTTTTTAATTGCTCAACTATAGCATCAATGGCATTCAAAGCTCCAGCTTGGCCAAGTATCTGTATTTCTTCTTCAGGAAATTCATTGCCGCTGTTTTCCAGCGCTTCCACCAGCAATTCAGTTGCAGCCTCTCCCGCTTCCAGAAGCTTCACCATTGCATCTTCAACGGTTTCGGGATTGGGGCTGCGCAATGCTTTTACATGATCATGCAGTTTTTTTTCAGGACTTAGGGAAAATATTTCTCTTATGAAAAAACTATATTCCGGAAAAAGAGTAGCCGCAACTGGCTTTGCGGTATTTATAAAGCTCTTATATATACCGGCAAACCGGCTGGGTATTTCTGAAACCCCGGAAGGTATAGAATAGATCACAGATAATATAGAAGAAAGTGCGGATGACATATAACTTAGACCTGCCGAGGCTGTTTCAGCTGCCCGGGAGCTTATTCTTTTTATCAGGCCCGGTGAAGTATCCCCTGAGCGGGATTTTAGTATATTTATAATCTCCTCCGGGTCCGGCCGGGTTACAAAAGCTGTTGAAAGCTCATCCCCGGAAACTTCTATTTCCCCGCTGTTTCTGTTAAAGAGTATGTTAACCTTTTCCCGACCGCCTTTTAAAGGCAGACTTAGAGTTATGTTAATGTTATCGCTTCCGGGCTCGTAGCCGAATCCTACATCATATTCATATCCTTCAACAAGACTGTTCATCCTTAGATTGTTTTCTTTTATTTCTTTAAGTATATCTTCCAGCCTAATTCCATCCCTCCGGAGCATATCTCCCGTGAGCCTGGCCACTATCCTGTTTCGCACCGGCTCCTCCTTAAGAAAATTATGAAGGGCAAGTGTATCGGATACAAGCTCACCGTAATCAGTAGAAAGCTCGCTTTGCAGATAATCGTAATAAACTCTCATATCCTCTCTACTTTGCTTTAGTACCCGCGGATTTATAGTTACATAAGGCTGGTTTCTTTCTTTGAGCAGGGCGGCCACACCCTCTGCATGAAAGCCGCCTACTACCATTATAACATTGCCCTTTTTCTCATTAGCCGATACAATATTCGCAAAGGAATCTTCCCTTTTAATGGCCGTTTGGTAAAACATCCTCATTTTATCCCTGTAAGGGTTTAAATCAGAAAAAAGAGCCCTTATGTCCGCAGAACCCTTTATGCCGCCCCTTGCCAGCCGGTCCAGCCTCTGATTAAACTCCTGCCTGCCGCCGTAGAATCGCTTAAGTTCGTCCCGGGTTATCTGGTTAAGCAGGTATTTAACAAGCAGATGATAGTGCTCTCTTACATATAGTATATCATCGTGTAAATTTGATTCGCTCAGCCCGCGGGATATTTCAGTTATGACTTTGTTTTCCTCTTCAACAATGCTGCAGGTATTGATATTCTTTGAAAGCCGCAGGAGCTCTATGTATTCTTTCAGAGCGCTGTAAGAGCTGTCGCTATATATCTTCTCTCTCATCTTTTCCCGCAAAGACCGGGGATTACTGAAAAAACTCGCCAGCCCCATGACAATTCCGCTGGTGGGGTTCATCTGTCCCTCTTTTACTCCAAGCTCATCCAGCAGGCGGCTGTACTGCTTCTCAACTCTATCCTCATTAATAACGCGGCGCTTGCGGTTTAATCTCATATACCTGTAGTACTCGGGAGATATATCTTCAATCTTTACTCCCGCCTTCTCCGACCATCCGGTCAAGTATCTGTGAAAGAAAGCCGTATCCAGCTTTTCCTGCCTGTATAGAATCACATGATCAATATATCGCCGGAGCCCGGAAGACAAGTTCTTTTTTTCCATGGAAACCAGATGCCGGCGTATATTATCAAGTATTTTTATAATTTCACTGCGGTAATTAAACGATTCTATTAGTTCATTTTTGTTTTTTTTGTATAAATCGCTGTCTTCTATGCCGACCATGGGAGGGCTTGATTCATGATATGAAGCATAAGCCTGGGCTCCGGTTACTATACCGTGGCGCATAAAATATTCTATTGTTTTTTCTCTGAGCTTTTTGTCGGCTATGCTTTCTATGATTGACATGTCAACCGGACCCGACGTCCCCTCCACTCCTATCAAGCCCACATCGTAATTATTTGACAGATGCTTTATTATCCCGCTTATATTCTCCTGCACCCGGTAGTTGGCGTGAAGGTCGGTTAATATTATTGCAGGCGGTTCGGAAGCGCCGTGAGGGGTATAGCTGTCAACAACCTGCCCGTATTCGTAAGGTATGTCTATCTTAAGGGCCGATTCAAGTTTTCGGCGCTTTAAGCTTTCCTGGGCGTATGCCCATTTTCCGAATACATTAACAAAGCTAAAAGAAAAAAGAAGAAGCAGAGAGAGGATCTTAAAACTTCTTGTGCTGCTTATCCTCATTTTTTCCCTGCAAAGCGGATAAAAGACTCCATTTTTTTTATATAAATAAAGCGCAGGCGCATAATATAAAGCCTTTTAATTATATGTAAACGATATATCAGCATTTAATGCACCTTTTCCTTTTTACCTGCAATTTTATTTACTTCGCCCGCAAGATCCTGAACGCTGAAATGCCGCGAAAAAAACCTCTCCACTCCCACTATTTTATCATCGGGCACCTCTTCGCTTAAAAAGCCGGAAAAAGCTATTATGGGAATATCCGCAAAATCTTTTTTTGCCTTGATTTTCTGTATAATCTCCAGGCCGCTTTCCCCGTGCAAAACCACATCCATCAATATAAGATGGGGCCTTTTTTCCTTAATTTTTTCAAAAGCGGAATGTTCATTATACGCGCATCTTGTATCATATCCGATTGAATTGAACTTCATTTTAAGAAGCTTTAACAAAGCCGGATTATCATCTACTATAAGTATGGACTTCTTTTTGGTAATCTTTTTTATTTTCTTATCCAGCCTGTTGAAGTCCAGGGGCTTTTTAAAAAAGGCCAGGGCACCCAGCTTTAAACCAAGCGATTTTTTGTTTTCCGCAACTGAAATCAAAATAACAGGTATATTCCTTGTTTTCTCGTTTATTTTAAGCTTCTCCAGCACGGTTATACCGTCCAGTCCCGGCATCATTATGTCCAGAACAATTAAATCCGGATTTTCACCCTCAGCCTTTCTGAGACCTTCAAATCCCGACGAAGCCGTCACCACTTCATACC
>JBNJFW010000087.1:0-6379 GCA_051747165.1 Elusimicrobiota bacterium
TCATTTAATACCTCTTTAAGTTTCAAAGCGTTTCTGACTGCATTACCATTATAATCATTATTAAAATAAATATAAGCCTTGTTTACATCTACTTTATAGATTTTTTTAGCCAGTTTTTCAAGTTTCTTTTCTGAATAGGGGCTTTTATAGAGCTCTTTTTTGCCGTGCATTCGGATGTATAAAAAATCAGAGGTGCATATTTCCGGAGGATTTTCACCCGGCATGGAAAACCAGCAGAAACATACCCTCTCTTCCTCCAGTAAGTTAAATACCTCATCATCCCACCAGGATGGATGCCGGAGTTCAACTACCTTTCTGCCGGGAAAAAGGCGCAGGTTTTTTAAAAATGTTTTTAGCCTTTCGATATTCTTTTTGGCTCTTGCCGGGAGCTGAAAAAGAACCGGGCCGCTTTTTTTTCCCAGAGGGTGTATCGATTTATAAAATTTATTAAGAGGCTGGCGGGAATCTTTTAACCTTTTTATATGTGATATGTATCTTGAAGCTTTAAGGGAAAACACAAAATCTTCAGAAGCTTCTTTTTTCCAGTTTAAAACGGTTTTCTCTTTAGGCAGATGATAAAAAGTGGTATTCAGCTCAACCGTGTCGAAATATTTTAGATAATATTCAAACCACTGCTTTTGGGAAATATCCCGGGGATAAAAGACTTCTTTCCAGTGGCGGTAAGAAAACCCCGAAGTTCCTACCAGAGTTTTACTTTTCAATTTTTATTCCTCTCAGCGAGTGGGGCCCGGCTTCTGTTATATTAACCCTAACTTCTTCTCCCTCTGGTGCCTTAGCTCCGTTAAAATGCACAATTTTATATTCTTCTGTTCTTCCAAAATTTCCCCCTTCGGAGAAAACAATTACTTCCCTTCCCACAAAAAGCTTATTTCTTTTAAAAGCCGAACTGTCGCATAAATTGTTTAACTCGGCAAGACGGCGCTTTTTTTCTTCTTTGCCTATTGCTTCCTTTAACCCGGCTGCTTTTGTTCCCTTTCTGGCTGAGTACTTAAAAGTAAAACTCTGGTCAAATTCCAGTTCTTTCACCAGATTGAGAGTCTGTTGAAAATCCTCTCTGCTTTCCCCTGGAAAACCCACAATAATATCGGTGGAAAGCCCGGCCATGGGCATGCTTTTCCTTACATACCGGGCTATATCCAGATAATACTTTACGCTATACTTTCTGTGCATCTTTTTTAATATATTATTTGAACCTGATTGCACGGGCAAATGAAAGAAATTGCATAAAACCGGATTTTCCCGTACTATGTCCACAGTTTCTTTATCCATATATCCGGGATATGAAGTCAAAAATCTTAATCTTTTCAGCCCCCTGATATTTGCAGCAGCCTTTAATATTTGCTTAAACTCCGGATGAGAGTTTACCGCCTGGCCCAAGAGCGTTATTTCCTTGATTCCTCTTTCCGCCAGCACAGAGCATTCCTTTAGAATATCTTCTTTTTTTCTATATTTTTCCCTCCCCCTGACAAAAGGAACTATGCAGTAAGAGCAAAAATTGTCGCATCCCCGCATAATAGGTACAAAACGGGAAAATCCGCTTTCTTTAAAGGCAATACCGGATGAATGTTCATTATATTCTTTAAGTTCAGTGTCATCTTTAAATACGCCGGAGGCCTCCTTCTTTTTTAATAAATCAGGCAGCATGGTCATGGAAACCGGTCCGGCTATAATATCTACGTGCGGAAGCCTCTTTTGTATTTCATCTCCCATTCTCTGAGCCATGCATCCCACAACGCATATCTTTACATCGGGATTCTTTTCCTTATTGAATTTCATTCTTCCGATATGAGACATGGCTTTATTTTCCGCATGCTCCCTCACCGAACATGTGTTGTACACTACCACATCCGCCTCGGATGATTTGTCTGTAACAGTATAACCCCGGGCAGTAAATGACTCCTCCAGGCGCCGGGAATCAGATTTGTTCATCTGACAACCGAAAGTTTTGATGTAGACTGATTTTTTGATGTTTTTAACCTCCTTTTTAGGCATCTTCCAGTAGTTCTTTTAATGCAGGTCGTTCAGTAGTGTATCCGTTTATTCCATCGTCACAATAGATCTTAAAAATCTCATAGCCTTCCTGCTTGGCAAAGGTTTCAAGGTACTCACTCTGAACTTCAAGTGAATACCGCTCTTTGGCCTGGCCATCGGTACTTACTCGTATGTATAGTGATCCTTTCATTAAAACCCTATTTTTTTTGTTTCTTTCTTAGGTGTCTCAATAAGCTCTCTGATAGCTTGGAAAACAACAGCAAATTGTTTGTCATACTTTTTCTCTAAATTAGATATTTTCTTTGACAGATCTTTATGAGTTAATATCATTTCTCTTATTTTAACAAAGGCTCTCATAATCTGAATATTTACTTCTATCGCTTTTGAGCTGTTTAATACACTTGATAACATAGAGACCCCTTGTTCTGTAAAAACATAGGGATTTGTCGACGAATGTTTTAATGATTTGAACCGGTCGCAATTTGCGACCAGTTCATCTTTTTCTGTTTTGTTCAATCTAAACATAAAATCTGCCGGAAAACGCTTCTTATTTCTTTTTACTTGTTCATTTAATCGCTTAGTAGATACTCCATACAATTTTGCTAAATCTCTATCAATCATCCCATATTCTTGTAGGCCTGGTTTTCAAGTTCAAGCCTGTCAACAAGAAAAAGAATTCTTTTGGCGTTGCCGGATTTAAGAAAATGATACAAGCTGCTCGACTCGGGGAGTTGGCTTTGTAATCTTTTTTAAAAACATAACAATCATCATCTTCAACCATAATTTTATTTTTAACTAACTCTAATCTCTTTTTGGTGGCTCCTTTGCCTTTCATGGATTTAACTACTTCTTTTGCTGCCTGACTTCCTTCTATAATTATGAAACCATTTTTAATATACTTTCCACGCCCCTCTACACCACGCCCTTTGCAAAAAAGTAATTCCTCCTTGCTTTTAGAATCGAGCAAATCCGATTTGGATGTTCGCTTTAATAAAAGGCTTACGTTATCAGCGAATTTATTATAACTTTCCTGCAAAAAGACAAATTTTTCGCTGTCCCTTTCGTAAGCATATTTTGCTGCCAGGTCATGTGCTCCTCTTTCGCAATCATTTAATGAAAGAGCTATATTGGGTAGCCACATATCCAAAATCTTTATATTCCGGGAAACACGCCTATACTGCGCAAGAGTAGAGTTTATATTGGTAGTTCTTCCAATCTTAACATCAAGAACTCGCAGACCACTATGGCTAAGATCATTGATTTTAATTGCATAAATAATTCCTTTCATTTCAACTCCTTGCTGAATTCAATTATCAGTTTTAAGTTTTGTGCAAACTTGAATATTTATTCTCTTTTACCCTTTTCCCTTCATTCTCTTAAATCAGTCGCTTTTTTTAAAATACTCGGTCGATTATCGGTCGTTTCTTTATCCTCTAAAAATCGGTAGATTATTAAAAATAATCGGTAGATTATCGGTAGATTAATCTTTATAGGTTTTAAGAACATATTTTGTCCCTCTGCCCTTACCTCTTTTCTCTAATATATCTAATTTCACCAACTCCGCTAAATCCCTATGTGCAGTATCATATACTACCCCAAATTCTTTTTTACACCAGCCACTTGTTACTTCACCAGTTTCAAGTACATGCTTCAATATTTTCTTTTGCCTTTCATTTAATTTTTCTTCCATAGCCGGTGGTATAAACCCTGGAATATTCCTTGGAGTTTTTATTCTGTCCAAATCTTCACCTGGTCCATAAAGAATCACTTTAACTTCATTATCTATAATTTTTATTTGGGGCTTATCCAAGCCATGATTTAACATATCTTCAGTCATTCTCTGAATTCCGGTTCCCCTTTCTTCCATTCTATCTAACAAATTCAAACCTTGAGCTATATTCGGATTTCTTGAACGCGATTTAGCCTGACCGCTAAGCAGTTTTCGCAATGTAAGATCTCCGGGCAGTTCACCGGGGCTTGTTACTTCAATTCTATCCTTAAATAGATTTACTTCTATACGCCTTCCGGCATCTTCATAATCTCTGTGTGCCAACGCATTTACTAAAGCTTCCCGAACAGCTTCCTCAGGATACTCATCCACCTGCACACGATTAAGTCCTACTACCCTTAAAGGATGTCGCGTGTTTTTATTAATAAATGCAACTACTTCATCAATCGCAATAGCCAGAGGTTTTCTGACTGTGTCGTGATCTATCGGTTTATGCGTTTTTTTGGTATTGGGATATGCTGCAACTTGTACGCGCGTATGAGTAAACACTGCAGTTGGATCTTTGCCAAATAAAAGAATCCCGGCGGCGGTTCCAAAATATTCATCCTCATCCTTCCACAAATATCCACGCTGCCATAATGAATGCACGATATCTTTTTCTTCCAATTTTACTATTTCGGTTTTCTCAGCTTCAGACACCAATTTTCCCGCTAAACCCTTATCCATCTCATCCCAACTCAATTTATTTAATCTTTGACGCTCAAACGCGGAAGCAACCTGGATCGTCTTTTTGGCAATTTCCTCCTGAGAAGCCGTTGGCTCTATATGGTAAGTGTCTTTGATATGTTTTATAAGTCTTTTGCGGACTTTTTCTTGCAACTCTTCCGTATTTTCAAAGCGTTCATATTTATGATCTGCTTTTTTTATTTCTTTAATGAATTTTTCTGTTCTTGTGTCTCTTTCTAGAGTATTTTTTCCTTTAATTACTATTAATGTCGGCATTTTATTTTTTTGAGCTCTTGTATATTCTTTGTACGTTGCCGAAAGACCCTCTTTATCTATATCTCCGTATTTCTGCCATATTATTCCCAGATAAACCTGGCAAGTATCTAATAATTGCAAATAAGCTTCAGGGTCAGGCTTTAAAGGTACAGGATATTCTTCATATAAAATCGGAACACAGTGTTCGGATAAAAAAGGATCAGTGGTTAATAATATTTGGAGAGCAAGTCTTTCATCTTCTAATTCTTTTTGGACTGAACTTATGAATACTTTTATTTTCATTTGTTCGTTCTGGATTTAATAAATGCTTTAAGGTCCGATGGCTTAACTCTCCACTGACCTATTTTCGTGGCCCTGATTTGCTTTTCCCTAATAAGCTCTCTAACTCTGTATTCGGAAAGACCGAGTTGGCTGGCAACCTGTTTTACTGTTAAATAATCTTTTAAATGCATACTCATATTCATTGATAACTTGATACAACATTATACAACATATATTTTTTTAAGCAACTTCAGAGTGAATCCCCATAGAGGATGTTGTTTTTTCAGGGAAAAGCTGGTCTGGAGCGCAGGTAACGGAAGCCCTAATATTTGTTATTTTCTTTTTCATATGAGCGTTTCAAGAATAGGTTTAACAATTGTTGAGACCCTGCAACGTTTTGAATATTTCATTATTTCTTTAGGGCTTATGTTCTTTTCCCGTACAGCAATTTTCAGTGCCTCTCTTGCAATATCTGCCCCTATTTTATTTCTAAATTTAAAACAATCCGCAATAGTTTTAGCAAGATTATAAACTTTTATTTTTTTTCCTTCTATTTGGTGCTTTTCTATTCCGGCTTCCCAGGTTTTCTTTGAAAAATAGTAGAACTTCACAGGCGGATATTCTATTTTATATTTTCTAGTTCCCCTTTCAATTGCCATTTCAACTTTTCCAGGTATCTCTGTAGTTGCATTGTGAAATGACAGCGCAGAAATTAGGCATACTACCCCCCGGGGAGCTTGTAGAGAAGCTATAACAAGATCGGGATATTCATCAGGAATATAATCAATAAGACTGTATATTCCATAAGCGACCTTTTCTATTTGTCCTTTTTCTTCAAGAGAGGTCAGCGTATCAGGGTGAAATCCAGCATTTGTAATATCTGAAAATTTAAGTATCCCGTTGTTCTTTTTAAAATATTCTTCCAGTTTGTTTATTTTATTTGGCATAGATATATCGTATATTATGTCTTCATTTATTAATAAATGTAAACAATTTATACGCTTTTGTCAATAGTTTCTTATACAGCCGCTACAAGCGACCTGATATCTTCAATCTTTTTTCTCTTACCTTACCCAGCGCCATGGCAAGCATTACAATCAAAGATTTAACCAGGCTTTCAAAGACCTTATCAAGTTCGTCCTGGTGCCGGATGACTTTCTTCAAAAACCTCGTGTATACACTTGGAGTCGGAACGGCTTCTTTGCCTTTTATAGTCTCAAAACCGCACAGTTTAAGTAAATCACCGTTTCTACTAAGCTCTCTCCTTAAACTCTCTATGCTCTGATGCTGGTAGACAACTGCCGCCAGCATTGAGTTCCATACCGCGCGTACAGGGTAGTCGTCCCTCCCTTTACCACGCTCTTCTTCGAGCTT
>JBNJFW010000088.1:0-6322 GCA_051747165.1 Elusimicrobiota bacterium
AGGGGAATTTTATTTCTGCCTCAATTGAGCGTCCGGGAGTTTATTCTTTGCGGCCCTATTCGGAAAGCGAAGAGGATTTAAGCGGATTGCTGGTATATCCCAACCCTTTTGATCCCGTCGAAAGAAAGCTGAATGTCTCATTTAATTTAAAAAAAGAAGGTTCTTTGATTTTTGAGGTGTATACTCTTACCGGGGATTTGGTTTACAGGGAGGAAAAATTTTTTTCCTCAGGGCCGGGAAGGGTTTTCAGATGGGACGGTAAAAACGCCCGCGGCTCTCAGGCGGCAAACGGTATGTATTATGCCCGGATAAGAGAAGGAAGAAGTGAGATAGATAATTTTCTTATAGGAGTTTTAAAATGAACATTAAAAGAAAAAAGGTTCTTATTGCCGAAGACGACAGTGATGTGGTATTTATTTTAGAGGAAGGGCTTGAAGGCTATCAGATAATAACTGCATGCGACGGCAGGGATGCATGGGAAAAGATAAAAAGCGAAAAGCCGGATATTATAATACTGGACATAATGATGCCTGAAATCAACGGAGCTGATTTAAACCGCAAGCTCAAAAAAGATTCCGAGCTTAAAAATATTCCGGTAATTATAATCACCGGCAAACCGGACATGGAGGGTCTTTTTTCAGACAGCGGTGAGAATGCGGTCAGCGCTTTTCTGGAAAAGCCCTTTATGCTTGCAGATTTAAAAAGGGAGCTGAAGAATATTGGCGGATAAAGCTTTTTTAATTTTAGCTGTATACCTTTTATTCCCCTCTACTGCTTTGGGCTATGGGCCTTCTGCGGCCGATGGAGGCCTCCCCGGAGAATCTCTTTCCTATTTCAGCGTCTCGCCCAGAACTATGGCTATGGGGGGGGCTTCCGTGGCCGGGGCCCAGGGGGTTTACGGAAGCTTTTATAACCCTTCGCTTATGGCGGGTTCCGGAAAGCACAGGATGGGTGCCATGTTCAGCCCTCTTTTGGGGGGAGGCAGTTACAGCGCGATTTCTTATTCTTATCCCCTGTCTCTTTCCAATGCTCTGGGATTAAGTTTAGTATCTCATAACTCCGCCTTCGCCGTTAAGCGCAGCGTATGGGGAGAGTACCAGGGGGAGTTTGATGAAAAAAAAACAATCCTCTTGATGAGCGGCTCACACCGGGCGGGGGGAAACACCAGAGTGGGGGGGAGCTTTAAGGTTGTTATGCAGGACATGGACGGTTATTCGGGTACGGGGATGGGGCTTGACTGCGGTATTGATTTCAGCCCCGGAGAAAATTTTCAGGTGGGGGCTTTTGTTCAGAATATTATTCCGCCTTCCATAAAATTAAAAAAAGAAAAAGATGTTTTTCCTCTTAATTTTAAGCTGGGAACCGAGGCGCGTTTAAAGGAAGAGAAATTAAAAGTTGCTTTTGACCTGGGAGTGTGGGATCCGCTTAACCAGGGTACCCTGAGATGGGCTCTGGGAGGAGAATACAATATTATGGGAAGCCTTTATCTGAGGTCTGGAATAAATTATAAAAACATTTCGGCCGGCGCCGGTATAGAAACCGAAACTTTCGCCTTCTCTTATACTGCCAGGTATTCCGACACCGGCCTTATGCATGCGGTGGGAACTGCTTATATGTTCAGCATACTTCCTTCGGCCCGGGAGTTAGAATTAAACAGGAGGGAAAGGCTTTTAAAGGAAAAAGAGGAGGCTTTTCAAGAATGGAAGAGCCAGAGAGAGGATATGTTTGCCCGGGAGCTCCAGCAGACTTATTCTAAGCTTGAAGAAGAAATGGAAAAAGTAAAGAATCAGAATGAACAACTTGAAAATTTAATTGAAGCGGCAAAAAAAGTTAAGCGCGGGGACTATGAAAGCGCGGAAAAAAAGCTTAATGAAATACTAAGAGCAAGTCCGGATAACGGGGATGCAACTGCTTTACTGAGTATAGTTGAAGAAGAGCTTAAAAGAGATTTTTCTTTCGGACGCATGATGCGCTTTTACAGCGAGGGGCATTACGAGAAAGCGGTTTCGGAGGCCCGGAAAGCGCCTTCGTCCCATCCTCAGCATGAAAAAATAATGGCGGTATACGGGCTTTCTCTGGCCAGGCTGAAAATATTAGATGAAGAGTTTGAAGAAGCAATTGCCTATCTGCAAAAAATCCTGGAAGATGATCCTCAAAATTCCGCTGCTCTTTCCCTCCTCAGAAGGGCCAGGCGCCTCAGGGAGATAAGCCGGTGAAAATATTTAAGAAATTAATTTCTGTTTTTTTTCTTTTGTTTTTTTTCGCCGGCTTTTCTTTTGCTCAAAGCCCGCATTATACCCGGGGAGTGAATTATTATCTTGACGGCAGGATGGAAGATGCTCTTGAAGCTCTGGAAAGAGCGTATAAAGAAAATCCGGAGGATAAAAGAACAAAAGCTCTTATGGGTGAAATACTGGTCATAAAAGCCGGAAAGGCTTTTGAAGAAGACAGTTTTGAAGAGGCTTTTGAACATATAAAAACAGCCAGAGAACTGGCCCCCGAAAGTAAAGAAATAGAGAAGGTTTTTTTAATGCTCGACGAAAAGCTCCACCCTGAAAAGTACGATGTAAGCGGAGATGAGGTTTCCGAAAATGCTTTTTCCGATATTAAAAAAGAGCAGGAGGAAAAAAGAGAAGAAAGAGTGAGAATAATTGAAAGTCCGCCGGAGAAGATTACCCAGAAAGAAAAAGAACTTTTGCGCCCTATATTTATTGATTCCCAGGAAGAAAAATCCTCACCTCTTGTTTATTATGTTATTTTTGCTTCCCTTTTTGTTGTTTTAATTGTTTTGTTCATTACTTTTTTATGGATCAAACATTTTAATGCGGTAAATGCCAGAGTTATAGAAAAAATTACGGAGAGCTCTCGCCAGAGCATAGAGAAAAGCGAGGCAGAGCTCATGAAGCTGAGGAGAAAAGAAGAGAAAAGAAGACAGGAGAATAAAAAAGAGGCGCAGAGCCGCGCCCGGCGTCAGCGTCTTAAAGAAGAAAAGCTTAAGGCAGAGTACGGCCGCCTTGTGGCACAAGCCCGGGCCACGGGAGGCAGCCCCAGGAAAATTGCGGAAAGCCGCATAACTACAGATGAAAAAGAAGAAAAAAAACGAATTGAACTGCTCAGGGCTTTCAACGGCCTGAAAAATAAAAATCCCTCCGGAGCGGTGGCTTTACTTAAAAAAATGGCTGTGAATCCCAATTCCTGGGTCAGGCTCTGGAGCGCCGAACTTGCCGGCTCTCTTGATGCGGAAAATGGCCGAAAAGCCCTTACACCCTTGCTTTCGGACCGGGAAATGGCTGTAAAAAAACAGGCCCTCAAAACACTCAGAGCTTTTCTTGACAATAAAAATACGCCCCTTAAACAAAAAAGAATTATCAGAGAGATAGTGGATAAGGAGCGTTCACAGGGCTGGGTGGTATAATCCTGCTGTTATAATTTACCCCAAAAGAAGAAACCAGTTGAAAATATAATTTAAATAAATCCGCTTGTTGTCAATAGGCGGTATTTTAACTATAATACCACAGCGCTCAAATGAATAAAAGAACTGATTTAATACTGTTATCTATTGTCACTCCTGCTCTGGTGGCTCTTATGCTTGTGGCGGGTATCGGCAGGGCTGTTGAGCTGAAGACCCTGGACTGGAGGTTTTTGCTCAGGGGCCCGGAGCCGGCCCTGGAGAGTATATTTATAGTTGCCATAGGAGATGAGAGCGTTTCGGCCGATGTTATGGGCAGATGGCCATGGAGAAGAGGCTATATGGCATCATTTATTAATGTCATTTCGGATTATTCTCCTTCTTCAATTGTTTTTGATATTATGTTTACCGAGCCTTCAAAGGATTTTCCCCGGGATGATATTATGTTTGCGGATGAAGCGGGGAGAGCTTCAAATGTCTTTTTCCCTTTTTTTCTGAGGCTTGAAGATGCTCCCCGGGCAAGGGGATATTCAGCTCAAGAAGACGAGGTGAACAAAAGACTTATTGAAAAAATCTCAATTGCCCGGGCCTCGGACTTTGAAAATGCGGATTTTATAAATGCCCAAACAGCGGTAATGCCTATCAGCGCTTTAAGTGCAGAAGCAGCCGGTTCGGGTTATGTTAACGCCAGCCCTGACCCCGACGGCATAACAAGACGCATCCCTCTTGTTATAAGATACCGGGATAAAATTATACCCAGTATTGCCTTCAGCGCTGCTCTTGATTATCTCGGGGCATCAAGAGAAGAGGTTCATATAAATCCGGGAAAAAATATAGTTGTCCGCTCTTCTGAGAGGGAGATAAGGATTCCTGTGGATAGCAGGCAGCGAATGCTGGTGAATCATTCGGGGGAGTTTTCTTCGGCGAATTTTCCCCTCGCATCTTTTGTAGGCCTATATAGCGACCATGACCAGGACGGGATGTCTTTTTTAGAAATGATTGAGGACAGAATGGTTTTTATAGGCCTTACCGCAACGGGAACGGTTGATTTAAGGCCTACTCCTTTTTCACCTGTTTTTCCCATGGTGGCTTTTCTCGCTGATGGGGCTTGCAATATAGTAGAGGGGGATTTTATGGCCGAGGCGCCGCCATGGATAAATGCTTTGATAGTTTTTTTTGCAGGGCTGGCAGCGGCGTTTTTTACGATTAAATTTAAGGCTTTTCCCGCTGCTTTATTAAACGCGGGATTTTTATTTTCATATTTGATCTTAAATTTTTTATTTTTTAAAAATAATTATGTTTTAAGCGCTTTTTACCCTTTTATTTCTATTATTTTTACCTATGCCGGAATAACCATATACAAGTTTACCGGGGAAGAACAGGAAAAGAAAGTTATAAAAGGTATGTTTCAGCGCTATGTGTCCTCTCAGGTTGTGGATACGCTTATTGATAACCCCGAGCTCATCAACCTGGGGGGCGAAAGAAGGTATCTTACGGTGTTTTTCTCCGATATAAGGTCTTTTACCTCTATTTCGGAAAAGATGGATCCGGAAGAAGTTGTGCAGATTTTAAATGAATATCTTACTGAAATGATAAAAATAATTTTTAAAAATAACGGAACTCTTGATAAGTTTATGGGGGATGCGATAATGGCCATATGGGGTGCTCCGGTGGAGCAGGAAGATCACGCCCTGCTTGCGGTTAAAGCGGCTGTGGAAATGAGAGAAAGCCTGGAAAAGCTTCATGATAAATGGAAGAAAGAAGGAAGAAAAACAATTTCAGTGGGAATGGGAATAAATACGGGAGAAGTTATTTCCGGCAATATGGGCTCGGAACAGTTTGAGGATTATACCGTAATAGGAGATACTGTAAATCTTGCTGCCCGGCTGGAGGAAAATGCCGGCCCGGGGCAGATACTTGTATCTCAAGAGACATATAATCATGTAAAAGAAAAGGTAATCGGCAGGCCTTTGCCTGCTATTAAGGTGAAAGGAAAAGAACAGAAGGTTAAAATTTATCAAATCATGGAGTTTAAAACTTAGCTGAGGAAAAAATGACAAAAACAAAAAAAACAAGATTTAAGGGAAAGCTGGACAAGCATCGCAGCGGATTCGGTTTTGTTATAAGGGAGGACGGAGTCACTCCCGATATTTATGTGAGCAGAAAGAATTTAAAGACGGCCATGGATAATGACTTTGTCCGGGTGGAGCTTTTGCCGAACTCATCCGGGGCAAAGCCCGAAGGTCGTATTTTAAAGATTATAGAACGCAATACCCTCCAGTCCGTGGGAACGTATGTTGTGGAGAAAAAATTTAAAGGGGTCAAGCCTCTGGGATCGGATTCGGAGCGGATAAAACTGCTTAAAAACGAACTGCTTAAAAAAGTTAAAAATAATGACCGGGTTGTAGTGCAAATAGAGAAGCCGCCGGAGGCCGGCAAAAAAGCCCTGGGACGGCTTAAGCGGATAATAGGCCCCTGCGGGGGCTATGAGGTAGAGGCCGAAGTTTCTCTTGTCCATAAGGGAATAAGAAAAAATTTTCCTCAGGACACCATCCGGGAAACAAAAAAGCTTTCAGGCGCTCCTGCAGCGGTTAAAAAGAAAAGAGAAGATTTGCGCGGGATTGACTGTTTTACCATAGATCCCCGGAGCGCAAAGGATTTTGATGATGCGGTAAGTATAAGAAAAAAAGGCTCTTCTTATGAACTGGGCGTTCACATTGCTGATGTTGGTTACTATGTCCGGGAGGGAGGGGATATAGAAAAAGAAGCTTTTGAGAGGGGGACAAGCGTTTATCTTCCGGGAAAAGTTGTTCCCATGCTGCCGGAGAAAATTTCTAATGATCTGTGCTCTCTGGTTCCCGGAAAAGACAGACTGGCAGTATCTGTTTTTATGAATATTGACGGACACGGTAC
>JBNJFW010000089.1:0-6293 GCA_051747165.1 Elusimicrobiota bacterium
GGCTGCCTGTTGACGTTTACTAAGATCCACATTTTCATTTTCTAAATAATCCGTTAAACCCGTAAGAATAGATTTTCTAAGGTCAACATCAATGTCCTTAAAAATAATAGAAAGCTGTTTAGTTACGTTTATCTCTTCTTTCTTAATTTTTTTCTCTTTTAAAAAGCCTCTACTTACATAGAGAAAGGCCATAACAAAAGCCCAAACACCAAGCCCGAGCCATATATTACCCTGCATTATCTCCATGACCCAACCGGATGATTCAAAAAACTCACCGGTTCCGGCATGGGCAGGAAGGGAAAAGCCAAAGGCTGCATACAAAGCAACAATTGCAGCTGAACCTACGCCTATAATTCTTTTTATTCTTGAAAAAAGGTCCCGAATAGCGGCCGGGAAATCACGTTCTTCCTGTCTTCTTTCCGTAGGTTCTATAACGCTCTCGCGTACAGTGCTTTCTTTTATCTGTATCAAATGTGCGATTACCTTACCAGGCTCTCTATATTTGAAATTACCCCTTAACCTATCAAGGGATGAATCAATCTCTTTGGATGCATTCGGACCAACCAAATGTTTCAGCAGCTGATCCTGCCTGCTATAAAATTCTTTATTATGTGACCATCCAAAGCTTTTTTCAAAGAGATGTACTGATTCATGAGTAACGGTCTCATAAATTTCACGCAAAAGCTCGTTCTTCTCTTCAGGACTTAACTCACCCCCCAGAAGTTTCGCAAAATTAGATACCATCCAAGCCAATTTACCGCTGGCCAGATTAAATATTATTATATCACCTCCTTGAAAAGCTGAAGCTATTTGACCTCCCTCCGGAGCCGATTCAAAAATCACGTCTATCGGCTTATCCCCCCATTCTTCTTTATATGCGTAAGAGGCCAATCCTCTGGCAAACTCCGCAAATGCCCAGTAAATGTGATCATCCGTATCTTTCAACCCATAAACGGACATTGCAGACAATTCACTCAGGCCTTTTTCCCTGGCTCTTTCTTGAAAAACCTCTTTATTCTCAGCACTCTTGGCTCTACTTTTATTTATAAAGTTTCTTATGCCCGGCGGTAAATCTCCTTTTTTTATCGAACCATTATCCAAACCCATTAATATATTTATAAGTGACTTATCCTGCCACACGGGCAGACAAACAAACAACTCACGGAGCAAAGAACTATTATCCACATACTTTGCAAAATCTACCTCTTCTGTTTTCCCTTTAAGAACCCGCGCGGCATCTTCCAACACATCATCATTTAATTCATATGTTAAATAGTTCTCAATATAATCATAAGGTATCAGGTCGTTTGCCATCTGACCGGAAGAAAAGGCCCGGGCCGCAGCGGTAATAAGTGCCGCCGCCATTTGGCTTCGGATATCTTTTAGGACCTCATTTCGGTTAACAATATCCGACCTGTCACCGATAAGCTCCAGTTTTTCAGGAAGGTCAATGACTATCCCATACTTTTCAAGGAATGATATAATGAAAGAATCCACCTGAACATAGCCTATATAATCCTCCAGTTCCGTCAGATATAACTGTCTGTGGCTTACAGCTTTATTACCGGAGACATGATAAACCGAAATATTCCCGTATTCTGTTTTGATGCGGGAAAGAAGTTCGTCCTCACTTATACCGTTTTCATTCACAACTTCTCCGTTAAACGTTATCTCGAGTATACTGTTATCAACCAAACCAACATATTTTTTCGCCAAGTTTCTTATATAATCAATCTCACCTTCGGGATTTTCACATTTCGTGGTTACACTTATAGAAGTCCCCTTGTAATTTTCCTCTAATACATCAATAGAAAGAGCTATATCTATCACTTCACCTTTTGTGTTTTTTAAAGGACTGAATTTAACTTTAACTACTCTGCCGTCTCCGGTAGAAGTTTTCAGTGTAGCCTCTTCAGCATCTTTTAAGTTAGTAAAGAACCCCATTCCGAACTGCCCTACCAGCTCATCCAAATCCTTCTTATCGGAAACTCCGGGTGTCAGTAATATTTTAACCACCTTTTCCAGACTCATACCCATATTGTCTTCACTGGTTAAAACAACTCCATTTTCAGTAACCTCAGCAGTGATATCCAGACTGCCGGTGAAGTTCCTCTTTTCAGGGCCAGCTGTTTTTCTAATCCTCAACACTTCATCACGCGAATTCTGCGCATTCTCCCTGATGCTGATATACGGTTTTACATTCTGCCTTATGCTTGTCTTTATGTTGCCCCGGGAGTGACGCACCCCCAGAATACTTAATTCAGCCTTATCGGCAGCCTGCAGTATTGATATTATTTCGTCTTCTGTCACTCCTTCCTCAAAAAGACTAACTATCTGAGGAAGCCAGGAAAGGTTCATATTTATCATTGCTGGGGTCTCTTCCGGAAGCTGTACCTGTCTAATCTGCGTAGGCGAATCGTCTTCCGGCAAAACCAAATCTGAAACTGGCTTACTTGAACCTAAAGCTGCTAACAAAAACTTATATGCTCTGCCAAAATCCCATTCAAACATGCAATCTAAAGCTAACCGCAGATATGTTAATCTGCCTCTTTTATAATTTGACATAACTAGCTCAATGTATTCGCCTGTTAGCAAGTCGGGTGTTCTTAAATAAACCTTGTTTATATTATATTTTTCCCCCACTTCCAATGTTGTTTTCTCTCTTTCTATTAAAAGGGCTATCGCAGATTTTGTATTATCATCTGCGTTGTTTATAAAATTTTCGTCTATAAAAACTTTTTTTTTCGATTTATCTTTGTAAGTTATAAGAGGCAGATTATTATCTTTATCCGTTTGTTGCCTTTCCAAATTCACTATATAAACTACCGTATTATCTGATACACCCGGAAGTTTATCTCTATACTGTGGCAAATGTCTTTCCAGGCTGCCTTTGCAAACCCCAAAAAGCTCCGTATGTACAAATACAATATTTCCATCATGATTGATTCTTCTGAATTCGGAGGTGTCCGGCAGGTATAAGGTATTTTCATCAAGCATTTTTTTTGTGACAGATTCCTTCAGGTAATTTTCAAGGCTATCTAATGATACAGGAGCATTCCTGTTAAGCCTCTTAACTAAAGGAACCAGCGCATTTACGTATGCGAAATTTCCGCTATTAACCGCAATATCTATTACTTTCTTCATAGCATCTACGGTACGGTCATTTACTTCTATATCATTTCTTCCCCTGGGAGTAAGAGAAGGAATTGATATTTCAACTGCAACTTCGTCCGGAACATTGATAGCATCTGCTTCCATTGTAAATAAAACAACTCCGTTTAATGTAAGCGATATGCTTTTTTTCTGCCCGTCAGTTTTTCTGCTTGCAATTAGTTTGACCTTATCATCAGGATAGATATCAAAATTTGATAGGTCGTTGACTTTTATTTCAGTACCACCGGAAACTCCTTCTTTTAAAAGAATGTTTGCTTTCGTGTTGTAAGGCATGGTTCTGGTAATTTCGGATGTCAGCTCTCCGGCTTTAACCCCAGCAGCTTCAACGGTTACCGTAGTTCCGTATTTACCATCCTCGTTTTCTATTTCGCTAATATTAAACTTGAACTCTCCATCCGATAAAAAGAACCTTATACTATATCCGGTGTTCCCTTTATAAGTGTTTACTGTAATAGAGTCGTTCGGCTTCTCCAGATATCTGAAAAGGGAATAAAACCCTACTCCGAACTGGCCTATCGCGTCCAGCTGATCTTCCTGGCCGGAAACATGAGGAATAAGGAGTTTGGTCAATATGTCTTCAAGATCCATTCCGATGCCCTGGTCTCTTACTACAAATTTTCCGTCTTCTATACTAACGTGAATTTCCTTGGAATGCTCATTCTTACTCATCGCGTCTATAGCGTTGGTTATGGCTTCAATAACAGGCCTGGTCATATCTCTAAACTGGTGTCTTATCACATCACTGAATTTGTTTTTCCAGTAATTGGGCAATCGTATATTTGTCATATACTCCAGTAGTTCGCTTAAATCCCCGCGCTTGCCTGTAATGACAAATTCGGACCTTACTTTTTCAAACAGCCTTCCCAGGTGGTCTGAATAACGCTGTAAAAGTTCTACCGCCCTATTAAAGTCATAACCTTCATCTATTAATTCTTTTCTTTTTCCAAGTACTTGTTCTTTTGACGCGCTTTCCCATTTTTCTTCGCCCGTATATTGAATAAGAACTTTTCTTTCGTTAATCAGCATCTCATGGCGCAATTCATGGGCAAGCCCAACCTTCAGGTCAAGCTCGGTCATTTCTCCTCTTTCATATTTATTTATAAACTCTCTGTTTATTCCTATAAAACCGTTGGCAAGGTGGTCTTCAAAAAGGTGGGTGGATCTATCCAGTGCGGCTATGGCAAGGCTTCCTTTTTCATCGATGCTTTCCTGAAGAATAGCAAGGTCTTCATCTGAAAAGCCTTCAAGAATTTCTGTAATAAAAGTCTTTATCTTTTCACGCATTTCAACCGGTATATTATTGTCTATTTTGATTTCTATTTCCCGGCCGCCTACTTTAACCGTAAAATATTCACCAGAAACCCTTACCTTTTCAGCCTTAGCTTGGGCCATACTTGAGCTAAGTTCACCATAATGTTTAGAATACTCTGATACTTTAAAAGCCTCAGCGTGTACTACGTCATCCCCGGATGTATCTGTATCTTCCTGATAAGACCTGTCGAAAATATCTTCTAAAGCAGGTATTTCCGGTTCTTCAAACCCCGCCTTTTTCAGTATAGGGGTTATGTTTTCACCTATACTGTAGGCTTTTTTAGCTTTTATTATTGCCTCTTGGGAAGCTTCTGTTATAGGAATCCCCGCATTCACTAAAAAGCTGTAATACACAGCCTGGGAGTTGAAAAAATCTTCCTTCTGCAGAGCATTAAGCATGGCCTCTATTTCCTTTAACCTATTCCAAAAATCATTAATTGAGTCATCATCCAGATCATACAATTCAACAGCCTCGTTTATTTCACTTTCATCTATTCCCAAACTCCTAAGCTCTTCTCTCATTTTTTCAGTTTTTTCTTCATGTTCCTCATGTTCTATTTCACTTACTCCAACATCCAGCGTTTCTTGTAAAAATCTATCTAGTGGCCGAATATGCTTCTCCAAACGCACATCTCTCATTATTGCTTCTATAAAACCTCGACCTAACATTTCATTTTTCTCTTCTTTTGCTTCTGCATGATCATAAGAGAAATCTTCAGGTAAAAAGCCTATTTCTTTAAACAGGTTTATATCTGTTTCAGTTATTGAAGTACCGGGGATATCTATACCGGGGATATCTATTGGCTTGTTACTTATTAGAAATCCCACCACATATGCTACGGCCTCCTCTACAAAAGGATGAAATATAAGTATATCATCCCAAGTATTCCATAGATCTGTATCAAGTAAAAACTTATGTTCATCTGATAAAAAACGGTAAAATTTATTTCGTAAAATACTCTCTAAAATTTCCGGTTTCTTTCTGAAATGATTGTGTATTTCTAATAATTTATTATATCGCTCATGATAGATATTTGACTCATGCCTTTTTTTATATCCTTCATATAAATTAGCCAGCAAATGATGCATTATTTCATGAGCTATGCTCTTGATGTCTTTTTTCCCTGTTTCAAAAAATATCATTTTCCTATTTCGTTCATAAAAGCCCAACTGGGGCCTGCGCGCCAATGTTTTAATTTCCTCGGAAATGACCAGTCCTTCCACTTCAGGCTTTGTTAATAAATGGCTCAAAAACTTACCTCTGCCGCTAGCAATCATTTCAGAGAGCTCTTCTCGTCTCACGCCTTCATATATGCTAAAATTATCAAACCCTTCTAATTTGAAATAATCTGTAAAATTTTTTCCAATCCATTCCTTTAAACTTTTTATGGTTTCATTCCATGAACCTTCATATGCATCAATTCCATAAAATCTGACATATTCTTTAGAAGATAGGTTTTGCTCTTCAGCGTTTATGTAAACTTTAATTTCCCCATCAGCATCAACCTCTCTAAGAATATTTAGCATGTTTACTTGCCCCGTATTAATTCTCAAAAGATAAAAGCCATCCTGTATTTGATAAACCTCTGCTAATTGTAAAGATTCAACATCAAATTTAATCCCAAGCTTCTCTAATTGTCTCTCTAATCCAGCAGATGCTTCTTTAGCGCCCTGTTTGTACATTTCATTAATTGCCTCTTTATCACTTCTTGAATGAGTACCAGATGAATCCGCCATGTCCGGTAAAGACGGTTTTCCCGGAAAAATCAATAAAATCAGGGTCAAAAGCAATCCGACTCCAAATAAAA
>JBNJFW010000090.1:0-6273 GCA_051747165.1 Elusimicrobiota bacterium
AATTATGAACAAAAGGCGCCCCGCAAGCCTTCCGGAAAGGGCCCTGCGGGAACGAAAAAAATGAGTGTTAGCAAGAGAAAAAATAATTTTAACGAGGTGCGCAAAGGCTTCACCCTTAATCAGGCAAAAAGGGAATCGGAGAGATGCATGCGCTGCGATGTAAAAGATAACAGGGGAGATGAGTAAAAATGGTTGATAAACAGGTCAGAATAAAAATAAACGGCACGGATTATCTTATGTATGAGGGTATAAGTCTCCTTGAGGCTTGCTTTAAGGCCGGGATTAAAATTCCCAGTTTGTGTTATCTGGAAGGTTTGAGCCAGAGGGCTTCATGCGGAATATGCGTGGTTGAGGTTAAGGGAGCAAAGTCTCTGGTAAGAGCCTGCGTTACCCAGATAAGGGAGGGGATTGAAGTTTTTACCAATACCGCCAGGGTCCGCAGGGCCAGGAAGACGAATCTTAAGCTTCTGCTCTCTAATCATCCCCGAAACTGTCTTCAGTGCGATAAGAATTTAAAATGCGAGCTCCAGAAGATGGCCGAGGAACTTGATGTTAAGGATACAACTTATCCAAACATAAGAAAAAAACATATTCCCCTTGATGAAACTTCTCATTCGCTGGTACGCGATCACGACAAGTGCATACTCTGCGCCAGATGCGTTGAGGTATGCAATCAGGTCCAGACAGTTGATGCCATAGAAATAGCCGGCCGCGGAATGGATGCTCACGTAAGCACTTTTTTCGATGAGGGCCTGGGCAATTCCGAGTGCGTTAATTGCGGACAGTGCCTTCTTGTATGCCCCACGGGCGCTCTTATGGCCAGAAATGAAACTGACAAAGTATGGGATGATATTGATAATCCGAACAAATTTGTTGTGGTGCAGACTGCTCCTGCTATAAGGGCTGCCATAGGGGAAGAGTTCGGGCTTGCTCCGGGAGCCGCGCTAACGGCCAAGCTGGTTGCTGCTCTTAGAAAGATGAATTTCAACCGGGTTTTCGATACCCAGTTCAGCGCAGATCTTACAATAGTAGAAGAAGCAAGTGAGTTAATAGAAAGAATTACAAATAAAAAGCCTCTTCCCATGATAACCTCATGTTCTCCGGGATGGATTAAATTTGCCGAAAATTTTTTTCCTGAGATAATAGAGCATGTTTCTTCATGCAAATCCCCTCAGCAGATGTTCGGCGCCCTGGCTAAAACCTTTTATGCTAAAAAGCTGGATATGGATCCGCGGAATATATCTGTTGTATCTGTAATGCCGTGTACGGCAAAGAAGTTTGAGGCCCGCCGGAAGGAAATGGTATCCGCTTATAATTTCTGGAAAGAAGAGCTTGAACTGAAAGATGAAGATGTGTTTCCGGATGTTGACCATGTCTTAACTACAAGAGAGCTGGCTGATATGCTGAGAGAGGCCGGGATTGATTTTGTTAATATTGCGGGTGAAAGATTTGACCGGCCGCTTGGAGTTTCAACCGGAGCCGGTACTATATTCGGGACCACCGGCGGAGTCATGGAAGCCGCTCTGAGGACAGCCTATTTTAAGCTCAGCGGGCAAAAGCTTTCCAGTCTAAACCTGGAAGAAGTCAGGGGAATGAAAGGGGTCAAAGAAGCTGAGGTTAAAATTAACGGTAAGAAAGTAAAAGTTGCCGTAGCCCACGGTCTGGGCAATGCCAGAAAAGTTTTAGAACCGGTTAAAAAAGGCAACAGTCCTTATCAATTTATAGAAATAATGACCTGTCCCGGCGGATGCATCGGGGGAGGAGGCCAGCCTATTCCCACTAACTACGAAATAAGAAAAAAGAGGGCCCTGGCTCTTTACCAGGAAGATGAAGCCATGGAGTTTAGGCAGTCCCATGAAAATCCGGCTTTAATTGAATTGTATGAAAGCTTTCTTGAAAAACCCCTGGGAAAGTTGTCTCACAGTCTTCTTCACACCGCATACAGGGCAAAAAAGCCCTCCGGCAAATAGAAGCTTATACGACTCCCTGGGCCACCATTGCCCTGGCTACTTTAAGGAATCCGGCGATATTGGATCCTGCTTCGTAATCTCCGGGCTTCTTATATTCCTTCGCGGCGTTAAGTGCACAGGAATGTATTGATTTCATTATAGCTTTTAGTTTTTTGTCCACCGCTTCCCGGCTCCACTGCTGAAACTGTCTGTTTTGAGCCATTTCCAGCCCGGAAACTGCTACTCCGCCCGCATTTGCGGCTTTGCCCGGCCCGTACATTACATTGTTTTCTTTAAACACTTTTATAGCTGAGGAGTTTGTGGGCATATTTGCTCCTTCGGCCACGCAGAAACATCCGTTTTGCACCAGAGCCTCCGCATGCTCTTTGTCGATTTCGTTTTGAGTAGCGCAGGGAAGGGCTATGTCCACTTTAAATCCTTCGTCTTTTACTGCGTCCCATACGCTTTTGCCCGGAATGCAGGTGGCGGGGTATTTTTCTGTATATTCTTTTATCCGCGCCCTGTTTATATTTTTAATTTCTTTTATGTGTTCAAGCTTCTCCATGCTCATGCCTTCTTCGTCAAGGATAGTTGACCCTGTATCGCACATGGTAATAACTCTGGCTCCCAGCTGAATTGCTTTTTCCGCGGCGTACTGAGCTACATTTCCGGCACCGCTTATGGCTACTGTTTTGTCTTTAAAATCCATTTTTTTTGTTTTAAGCATTTCGTTGACAAAGTATATAAGCCCGTATCCGGTGGCTTCAGGTCTGATAAAACTTCCTCCCCATTCCATTCCTTTGCCGGTCAGAACTCCGGTGTGCTCTATTACAACCCTTTTGTAATAGCCGTAGAGATATCCGATTTCTCTTGCTCCCACCCCTATATCTCCGGCGGGCACGTCTATGTCTTCGCCGATGTGTTTAAACAGCTCCCTCATAAAAGACTGGCAGAAATTCATAACATCAATATCTGTTTTGCCTTTAGGGTCAAAATCCGAGCCGCCTTTACCTCCTCCCATGGGAAGAGTGGTCAGAGCGTTTTTAAAAATCTGTTCAAAAGCCAGAAATTTTATTATTCCCAGATTAAGCGAAGGGTGGAACCTCAATCCTCCTTTATAAGGGCCTATGGCGTTGTTAAACTGGACTCTGTACCCTTTATTTATCTGAACTTCTCCTTTGTGGTCCACCCATGGGACCCTGAACATGATAGCCCTGTCGGGCTCGACAAGTCTTTCCACAATTTTAAATCTTTTGAATTCGGGATGCTTTTCTAAAACAGGGCTTATAGTTTCAAGCACCTCTTTTACTGCCTGGTGAAATTCCGGCTCCCCGCTGTTTTTCTGAACAAGTTGCTCAAATATTCTGCTGATATTGTCGCTCATAAATTTTTCTCCCTGTTTGATTTTTTCCGCCCTTCTATTTTAATTAGAATGATAATAATTTATTTTAAAAATTCAAATTATTAAGTTCCCACTCTACAGCGCAGGCAACTATTGAAAAAATAATTTTTCCGCATTATTATTACTACAAAGGGAGGTGAAAGCAAAGGTGGATGATATGAAAGAATTTAAATGCAGTATATGCGGAGCAACAGGCAGTAAAGACGAAATGGTTTATACCAGGTTTCGCAAGCCTGCCTGCCCCATGTGCTTTTACATAGAAAAAGGGAGCGCCTGTGTTGTTCTTAAGCTCAGCCGCAAAAAGGGAGCGAGATGCCGGGTCTTTTCTCCTTTTTTTAATTATTGGAAAACGAATGATGTCAGTTATCCCGAGCCGGTCAAAAGTGTTGTGGGAGACTTTAATTACCACGGGGCTGTGAATTTTTACCGCGGCGGGAAAGGGGATGAATGCATGCTCAGCAATCTCTCCTATGAATGGAAATGGATTTTAAAAAGGAATTATAAAGCAGCCGCCCGCGGGTGTGTTTCCGTAAGCGAGGAGTTTGAAGGTAATGACTTTCATTCCCAAGCCCGCGACCTTTGCCGGGACGCCTATAATCCCTTTGAAATATTTATCCTTTTCAGGTATTTTCACGCAGAAAAAAGAATTTTATACGAGGTAATAGTAGAAAAGGATTTTATAGAACCCGCAGTAAAATGGTGCATCGATAACGAAGAGCTTATTGTTCGGGAACTTTCCTGTTTGCTTAAATAATAATAGAAGGTGTTTATTCTTCCCTTTTTGGAATTACGGAAGCGCTGCCCCTTACCAGAATCTTGCCCTCCTGGTTTGTAACTTTATAACTGAACTCGCAGATTTGCGACCTTTCATTTTTTTTCTTTAATGTTACAGAGGCGGTTACTGTATCTTCGATAAAAGCGGGATTTTTGAATTTAGCGTTCATCTGTCTGGCAACAGTCCCCAGTCCGGGCAGCCCGGTTCCCAGTATTCCGGAAACTATGCCTGTAAGCATAACTCCGTGAGCGACCCGCTTTTTAAAAGGAGTGGAGGCTGCGTAATCCTCATCCATATGTATAGGGTTATGGTCACCCGTGGCCTCTGCGAATGCGTTAACCCGGCTTTCGCTTAAGGTTAGGGTAAGCGATTCGGTTTCTCCTATTTTAAGTTCATTAAAACTTTTGCTTTTAAGCATTTTATTTTCCTTTCTTTATTTTAATTTCTGCTGTTATTTAAAAGCCGTCTTATTCTTTTTTCAACAGGCGGATGAGTGCTGAAGAGGCTTTGCAGGCCTCTTGCCTTGAAGGGCTTTGCTATAAACATGTGGGCGGTAGCCTGGCTGGACTTTATTTCCCTTCCGTATGCATTTATTTTTCTCAATGCGTCTGCCAGGTGCTGTGGGTTTCCGGAAAGCTGCGCTCCTCCTGAATCGGCCTGGTACTCTCGTGACCTGGATATAAACATCTGGATTAAAGATGCCGCTATAGGCATTATTATTGCCGCTATAATAAGAGCTATCAGATTTCCGCTGCCTCTTCTTCCCCTGCCGGAAAGCAGGGCGGACCATCTTGCTATTAATGAAAGAAACATTATGGCCCCGGCTACGGTAGCCGCGACTGTCTGAATTAAAATATCCCTGTTTTTTACATGGCTCAACTCGTGGGCTATTACTCCCCTGAGCTCCTGGTTGTTAAGAAGGCGCAATAGCCCTTCGGTCACGGCCACCGCCGCGTGTTGGGGACTTCTTCCGGTGGCAAATGCGTTGGGAGCCTGGGAGGGTATTATATATACACCCGGCATGGGCATACCCGCCGCTTGGGACAGTTCTTCCACCGCAGAATAAAGCCCGGGGTTGGTGGATCTCTCCGCTGCCCTTGCTTTATAAACAGAAAGTATAATCTTGTCCGAATACCAGTAACTGGTAAAGTTCATTGCGAAGGCTACAGCCAGGGCTATTATCATACCCTGCCGGCCTCCGAACATATTACCCAGCAAAAGAAGTGCCAGAGTAAGTACCGTTAACAGTAAAAAAGTTTTTATATTGTTTAACATAGTTATCATCTCCTTTTTTTTGTAGCAGGATTTTAAACAAATCTTTCCTGCTTTGTCAAACTTACCGGGATTAATTTGACAAAAAAAATTTTTTCGATTACTATTTCACTACAGGTTAAAAACAAAAAAATTCAACGGGCTTGAAAAAAAATAATTCTTTGATTATAATTCGTACAAAGGTTTTTATGAAAAAGAAATTTAAACATTCAATTTTAAAAGTTTTCTTTGCGCTAACCGCACTCTGCATTCTTATGCCTTCCAGAGCTTATTCCAATATCCAGTTAGACGGGACATGGGCTGATGGGGGAGTTGACCTCAGCTGGACCGAACTTCCGGATTCCTCCGGCACAGTTACATATACTGTTTATAGGCAATTCGGTCTTGAATTTTCCATTGGAGAGGCTACAGATATCGGAAGTACTTATGAGACAAGCTTCAGGGACGGGGATATTTACGGTACGCATCAATACATGGTAACGGCTGTAGATGAAGGCGGGAAAACGGGTTCCAGCTGTCTTTGGACAAACCGCTATATAAGCGCATGTAGAGAATATGACGGGGAAGGTGCTACCTGGGGTTTCGGCCAGATATGGTATATACCTATAACCCTGCAGCACTATTCTTATCTTAACGCATATGTGTTTGATTATGATCAATATGATGAAATCCGGGCACATGCTGATTCTCATGATGACAACGGATTTTTAAATAACCCCATGGACAACGGTTTTGAACCGAAAAAAATAATTGAAGACAAATATTTGTGGCCCTACGGCATGGATGAAACTGTACCCATTGAATGGGGATGGAAAGATGAGGACGGAAAAATACTGCCTGTGGGGACTTATTATGTTTATTTTGAAGCATTTGAC
>JBNJFW010000091.1:0-6173 GCA_051747165.1 Elusimicrobiota bacterium
AATGATTAACAGGGTATATGAGGAAAACATAAAATTTTACCGGGACTCCAAGTTTCCGGTGGTGATAGGGGGCGAGCATACGGTTTCAATAGGGAGTATAAAGGCCTGCAGCGAATTTTTTAAAAAAGTATCAATTCTACATCTTGATGCGCATTCTGATTTCAGAGATTCTTACCGGAAGGATCCTTACAGCCATGCCTGCGTTATGGCCAGGGTAAGTGAGTTTAACCCGGATATTGTGTCGGCGGGAATAAGAAGCATGGACTTTTGCGAAAAAAAGAAGCTTAAACCGGAAAAAACAGTCTATGCGCATGAAGCTTTTCAGAATCCCCGGTGGGAAGAAAAGCTTTTAAATGCCCTGGGCGATAATGTATATCTGGACATTGATCTGGATGTCTTTGACCCTTCCGTTATTCCTGCTACGGGCACTCCCGAGCCGGGCGGCCTGCTGTGGTATCAGGTGACGGGCCTTATAAGTAAGATCGCCCGCCGGAAGAATATAAGGGGCTTGAGTGTTGTTGAGCTGTGCCCTCTTGAAAATAACAGGGTTTCGGAATTTAACGCGGCCGTGCTTATTTATAAGACTTTAAGTTACCTGCAATCCGGAAGATAATCTTTTCCCTAAACGACTGAAATTGAATTTTACAAAAGCAGTTTAATTTAGTAAAATTCCCCTGCATCCTTCTTAGTGAGCGGTATGTTTATTATGAAACCTATGGAGTAAAAATCATGAAAAAATTACAAAAAATTATATATTCTTTGCTTGTATGCACGACCTTGCTTTTTTTTGCCGGCGAGGCCTTTGCTAATCCAATTGTAGCGGATATACTTATTGAAGGAAACAGTATAGTTGATTCAGAGGAGATTATTGATAATCTCCCTTTTGAACCCGGCGATACTTTTGAACAGGAGGAGGCTGTTTCTGCCGTAGAGGACCTGTATGCTATGGAAAAATTTGAGGATATTTCGGTTTACGCCGAAGACGATGAGAGCGGCAATGTAATAGTTATATACAGCGTTAAGGAAAAGCCTTATATAGAAAAAATAGAATTTAAAGGGAATGAAAATATAAGTTCCCGGCGCCTAAGAAAAGAGATAGAAATATCGGAAGGGGATTTTTTGGACGATTTTGCTTTCCGGGATCAGAAAGAGGTGCTTGAAAGCTATTACCGGGAAAACGGTTATGCGGCTGTTAATGTTAATGAATACAAAAATGTTGATGAAGATAACAGGGCCACCCTTACTTTTCACATAGAAGAAGGAAATAAAATAGAAGTTGAAAGCCTGAATATAATAGGCGTGCTTGAAGGGGATTACAAAAAAGTCAGAGACCTTATAGATTTAAAAAGCTCTCACCCTTACAGGGAGAAGGAACTCAGAGAGGGTCTGGAAAAAATAAAAGAGCATTATCTTAACAGCGGATACCTTGATGTAGAGGTGAGCGAGCCTTTTATGAATTTTGACCGGCAGGGAAAAAAGGCTTTTATTACTATTTTTCTTTCCGAGGGCCGTCAGTATAAGGTGGGTGATGTTTCTTTTTCCGGCAACGAGGTTATTGATGACGGGAAGCTTTTAAATAGAGCCCTGCTGAAAAGCGGAGATGTATATTCTGAGGAAAAGCTTGAAATGTCGGTGGCGCTGCTGCAGGAAAGGTATGCGGAAATCGGGCGCGTCAATACCGGTGTTGTTCCCAGTCATGATTACCGGAAGGAAGACAATAAAGTTGATATTACCTATAATATATATGAAGGGCCGGAAGTTTCTGTGAGGAATATACATATATCCGGAAACCACAGGACAAAGGATTATGTAATCCGCAGGGAGATAACGGTAGAGGAGGGGGAACCCTTTGATCTCCAGGATATAAGAAGAAGCCAGGAAAAAATATTCCGGCTGGGATTTTTTAAGGATGTTACGCTGGATATGGCTCCTGCCGAGAGAGAAGATGAAATGGACATAATATTTGTGGTGGAAGAGCAGCAGACCGGAATGGCAAGCATAGGCGCCGGATATTCCAGCCAGGACGGGGTGATGGGCACTCTGCAGGTTTCACAGGAAAATTTTATGGGCAGAGGCCAGAGTATTTCGGCAATGTGGGAGTTTGGAAAAAGAGTTCAAAATTACCGGGTGAGTTTTTCGGAACCCTATCTTTTTCAAACACCTACCCCCTTTAGAGCCAGTATATTCAATACGGTAAGAACCCGCCGCTTTCAAACCGGTGATAATTACAAAGAACGGCGCCGGGGCGGCAGCTTGTCCCTGGGGAGGCATTTTACCGATATATTCAGTGCTAATACAAAGTATGCTTTGGAAGAGGTAAAGATTTATAATGTGGATACTGATATACAGGATGAGGTCAGCGAAGAAACCAGGATGACTTCATCGCTGACGCCGGGCATAAGCCTTGATACCAGGGACTATCCTTTTGACCCCAGGACAGGTTATTATTTAAGATTTTCCAACCAGGTAGCAGGCGGTATTTTCGGAGGAAATGTCAGTTTCTCAAAATTTGAATCCAAGAAGACATATTTTCAGCCTCTTATAAATAACATTGTGGGAGTTTTAAATCTGGAACTGGGCTCGGCTTATCCCTACGGGCAAACAGAAGAAATCCCGGTTTATGAAAGGTTTTACGTGGGAGGCTCGGAATCGGTAAGAGGCTATGAATATTATGAAATAGAAGGAGACCACAAGGCATTTGCCAACGCCGAAATAAAATTTCCCATAGTAAGGGAGAGAAGGCAGACTATACTGCAGGGAGCGGTATTTTTTGATTTAGGAGGTGCCTGGAAAGATATTGACGATTTTAGTTTTGAGTTCGGGGAGGGAAATCTGCGCCGGGGTTTCGGAGCCGGTATAAGGTTTAAGACCATGGCGTTTCCCATAAGGATAGACTGGGGTTACGGCATAGACAGGGATGATCCCGGAGGCCGGTGGTATTTTACGATGGGGGAGATTTTTTAACAGATGAGATTTTTTAAGCCTTTTTTCATTTTTTTTGTTTTGCTTCTCTTTGCTTCCCCGGTCCGGGGGCTTGTACTAACGCCCCAGAAAATAGCTTATGTTGATATTGAGCAGGTTTATGAGAATATAATCATGGTGGATAGGGCCCGGGAAGAGATTAAAGACCTTATTGATGAGCAGAGGCTCAGGCTGGAGGAGTCCGAGGAAAATCTAAAAGAGATAAGAGAAAGCATTGAGGATAATGAGGTCCCCGTAGAAGAAAGAGAAAAACTCGAGGAGCGTCTTGAAGAAAAGGAAAAGGGTATGGAAGAGCTGGGAGCGGAATGCTCTCAAATTATAGAAGAAAGAGAGTCAGCCTACCGGCAGCGCATTATGGGTGAAATTTATGATGCGGTAACTAAGATAGCGCGCAGGGGGGGCTATACGGCTGTTTTGGATGGAGAGGTGGTTTTCTTTACCGGGGATAGCGTTGAAGATATAAGCTCTGAAGTTATAGACTTGCTCAATGAAAAACGACCGGAAAATTAAATTAAAAAAACTTGTATCCATTATCGGAGGAGAAATACAGGGAAATCCCGAAATTGAAATAAACGGAATAAATTCTCTGGATAAGGCTTCCGAGGGGGATATAAGCTTTCTTTCGAATGCCCGCTACAAAGGACTTCTCAGCAATACAAAAGCTTCGTGTGTTATTGTCCCTTTAAATTATAAGGAAGATGCTTGCCCGTCTCTTATTAAAAGCGATAATGTGGAGCTTGCTGTTAAAATGGCGGCGCGGGAATTGCTGGGGAAAAGAAAACACCCGGTTAAAGGGATAAGCTCTAAAAGCTCAATTAGCCCCGGGGCGGAGATTTCCGGACAAGGGGCAGTCGGCGATTATTCTGTAGTGGAGAAAGGGGCTTTTATAGACCGGGTAACATTGATTTATCCTTCGGTGTATATAGGACAAGAGGTTTCAATAGGAAAAAACTGTATTATTTATCCGGGGGTTAAGATTAACTCCGGAGTTAAAATAGGAGACGAAGTCATAATACACAGCGGCGCCGTTATAGGCTCCGATGGTTTCGGCTATACAATGAAGGACAAACATTATTATAAAACGCTGCAGCGGGGGGCAGTTAAAATAGAGGACAGGGTCGAAATAGGAGCTAATACCACAATTGATCGGGGGGCCGTGCAAGATACCCTCATAGGAGAGGGAACAAAGATAGATAATCTTGTTCAGATAGGGCACAATGTCAAAATAGGCAAAAACTGTATAATAGTTTCTCAGGCGGGAATTGCCGGCTCTACGGTCCTGGAGGACGGCGTTGTACTTGCGGGCCAGGTCGGGGTTACGGGCCATATAACCATCGGCAGGGGGGCAAGAGTAGGAGCCCAGGCGGGAGTGACCAGAAACGTTCCTCCGGGCTCTCTGGTTTCGGGTTATCCTGCCACCGAGCATAAAAAGGCCAAAAAACTTAACGCCCTGATTCGTAAGCTTCCCGGGCTTTATCGCCGTATGGAAATTTTGGAAAAAGAAGTTGAAAAAAGAAAAAGCTGATTTTCAAAAAACTGTTTCAAAAGAAATTAGTTTTGAAGGTATTGGCATACACAGCGGCGAAAAAGCTGAGATTAAGATAAAGCCTGCTCCTGCAGGAAGCGGCATATTTTTTATAAGAAAGGACATGGAGGGAGATCCGGAAATCCCCGCCCTTATTGAGTATGTTTCTTCTTCGCACAGATCGACTGTTTTAAAACGCGGCTCTGCAGAGGTTATGACTGTCGAGCATCTGCTGGCGGCAGCCTATGCTATGGGAATCGATAATCTATGTGTTGAGCTGAAGGGGAAGGAAATGCCGGCCCTGGACGGCAGCGCTAAGGAGTACGCCCAAAAAATAAAGGAGGCGGGAACCAGAATTCAGGAAGCCGAAAAGACTTTTTATACTGTTTCCTCCCCGGTAAGCTATGCTCAGGGGGAGAGTGTTATAATAGCTCTGCCTTCGGATAAACTTACGGTTAAAACTGCCGTCTCCTATAATGAGGAGTTTCCGAAGCCCCAGTATGCCGAGCATGACATTAACGAAGAAAGCTTTATAAATGAAATAGCTCCGGCAAGAACTTATTGCTTTGAAAAAGAAATAGAATACATAAAAAAGAATGGTTTGGGAAAGGGAGGAAGCAAGGATAATACTGTTGTGATAGGCGAAAATGAGATTAAAAATACCGCGCTCCGGTTTAATAATGAGCTGGCAAGGCATAAAATACTGGACTTTTTAGGTGATATATGTCTTCTGGGAAAGCCTTTAAAAGCTCATATAACGGCGGTGAGATCCGGACACAGCTCAAATAAAGCATTTGCGCTTAAGTTAAAAGACAATATTGTGAAAAACGAAACACAGCAACAGGTCATAGACGCCGAAGAAATCCTTAAGATACTTCCCCACCGTTATCCTTTTTTAATGGTTGACCGGATTGTAATCGGGGACTCCGGAAAGGATGTTTCCGGTTATAAAAATGTTACCGTAAACGAGCCTTTCTTTAAGGGTCATTTCCCGGGCCGGCCTGTTTTTCCTGCCAGTTTGATAGTTGAATTTATGGCTCAGTCTTCGGCAGTTTTGTTTCTTGCGAACAAAAAAAATAAAAATACTCTTGCTTATTTTATGATTATAGAAAAAACCAGGTTTTTTAAAGAGGTTCGCCCTCCTGATGTATTAAGATCGGAAGTGAAGCTGCTGACTATGAGAAGCAGGAGGGGTAAGGTGAGAGGGGCGGCTTATACGCAAAAAGGGGAAAAAGCAGCGGAGGCTCAGTTCATGTTTTCATTGGTGGAAAATTAAAATGTCAATTATTCATAAAACAGCGGTTATCGAGGGTAATGTTAAGCTTGCCGAAGGAGTTAATGTGGGTCCTATGGCGGTTATAAGGGGCAATGTGCGCATAGGAGAATACACACAAATAGACGCCCATGCAGTTATTGAAGGAAATGTAAAAATCGGAAAAAGAAATAAAATAGGCATAGGTTCGGTGATAGGGTCCCCTCCGCAGTCATTTAAGTGTGAAGAAGAGACCGGAGTCAGTATAGGAGATGATAATATCATAAGGGAATATGTCACCGTAAATGCTTCATCCTTTAATGGGAGGGTAACTGAAA
This sequence comes from Elusimicrobiota bacterium, assembly GCA_051747165.1. Classification (GTDB taxonomy): domain Bacteria; phylum CG03; class SLGR01; order SLGR01; family PWQF01; genus JBNJFW01. The sequence goes on from JBNJFW010000091.1 coordinate 6,098, forward strand.
TTGCGGATAAAGTCATGCTTATGTCCTACGTTCATATAGCCCATGACTGCAGGGTGGAGAAGAAGGTTGTTCTGGC
>JBNJFW010000092.1:0-6123 GCA_051747165.1 Elusimicrobiota bacterium
GTGTCCGGCAATGCGGTGTATGCTATTTTTAATGTGGGGGAAGAAGAAAAATTCCTGGCTTTCGGTAAAAGAGGAGATTGTTGGATTCCAACTAACGAAGAGTTGCATAGGGTTTCTTCAAGTAATGAAACTGAAGCCGGAGCAGCGGCTCCGTTTTTAAGCAGAGTTTCATCTGTTTTTGATTCTATCCGCAGTAATGCCTCTTCTTTATTAAATCAGATAAGACTGCCGCAGTTGCAGTTGCAGTGGAGCCCGGAGGCCGGATTTACAAATCCTTTGCTCCTTGGCGGTTTTGCTGTTTTTTTGCTGGGGCTGGGAGCATTTGCTACAGGGTTTATACCACTAACGGGCTTGGAAGCGTACGGGTATGAGGTTTTTTCGCCCTTTGCCGGTTTGTTTTTTTTAGGAGGCCTGAAAAAAATAGATGTCAAGCATGCAGGTGAGGGCCTGACTGAATCCCGTGATTTAAAAAGAAAGTGGTATTGGGATACCGCCGAAGAAGCTTTAAAAGGTCTTGACCTTTCCCGGGATGAAAGAAATAACATTAGGGAATATATTATTGAACTTCTTTTTGAAAATCCTCTTCCCAGCTACGCAGATGTGAAAAAAGCTTTGGAGGGAAAAAACATAGATAGCCTTGTGATAAAACATATTGCCGAGTCTTTAGTCAAACAGAGAATTCAAGTAATGCAGGAAGAGAGAGAGCGTGTTTATAAGTTGCTTAAGGCTTGGCCTGCAGCTGTTTCTGTTTTCGGCAGCGGCCGGGCTGAGAGTACAGAAAAGGGATTTAGCCGTAAGGCACATCACCTGGGGGTAAAATTATTTAATAGGGGTTTTATCCCCCGAACCGGAGCCGGGCCTGCGATAATGCAGTGGGTCCTTGAAGGATATATTGATGAAAGAGGAGAAAAAGCCTCAGATAAAGATAATCGGACTCAGGGGAGCCGAATTCGTTTAGCCGCTCAATATGGAATTAATGATTATGTGGAAGTTAAAAATGATTTCGATATCACCTTTACAAAATTTCCCAACAGGAAAATAGTTCTTCACGGAAACTCCTACGGTACTATTTCATTTCCGGGGGGGCTGGGAACAATAGATGAGATATTTGAAGTTCTCCGGAGAAAAAAAACTCTTGTTTTATTTGGGTCCGAGTTTTACAATCCTTTCCTGGATAAATTAACTCGAATGGGCATACTGAGCAAAACGGAGGAAAAGTTTAAAGAGAAATATGAAATTTTAGCTACAGTTGAAGGGGCAAAGGTAATAGTTTGTGATGATATAAATGATGCGGTTGATTATATAGAAGACAATATTTCTGAAGATATTGAAGCTTCTAAACCGGATGAATATCCGATAGAAAGAGCAGTTAATGAAATAGAAAAAGGTGTAGACCGAATAAACAGGCTTAATAAGGCCACGGTATTTATAGGCAACCCGGAAAGTAAAAGTTCCCCGCAAGGTGAGGCGAAAAGACTGGCCGAGTTGCTGACTTTTAAAGGACGGCATATAAGGGTGGCCAGCAGGGAAATTGTAGATGATATCCTTAAGGATTTAAAGCCTGAGCAGATCAATAATGTTCAGGCCTGCTTATACAATAGGGGGAAAGAGCCGGAGCTTAGTGAAAACGAGAAACGTATTGGCGAGGAAAGAAGGATAAGAAGTACAAGCTCTTCTGTTCAGCAACTGCTCTTAAGCGAAAACAGCGCCGCCTATGTAGTTTTGCCCGGGGGCGTGGGGGTGATGAATAGACTTTTTGACCTTGTGGCTCAGATGCAGACCGGGCTCATCTCTAAAAAACCGGTTATACTTATAGGCAGTGAGTACTGGAAGCCCTTTCTGGATGTTATAGAAAACATAACTACGAACAAAAACATTCTTAAGAGCAACGCCCCCCTTATATCCCCCGGTGACATGGATATTTTTACTGTTGTGGATACTGCCCGCGAGGCCGAATTGCTGCTTGAATACAACAGAGCCCTGGAAACAGGAGAACTGGAAGAATTTCTGGCTGAAAAAAGAAAAGAGATTGAAATAAGAGAAAACTGCCTGTCTTTTAACACCCTGCAAGAACTTATGGAGCATATTAAATTTCACGGCGGCTTGAATTATTATGAATTGCCTCTCTTTTTAAATTCGCTCCGGAATGTAAAGGAAAATTATAATAGCTATGACGGGGCGGCGAGGCTGGCCCGGGATCTGGAGTTTGCGTTTCTGCTGGGTTTTATTGATGCTAAAAGCCTTACAAACAGAAGCATTTCTGTAAGGAATACCCATAAACTGCTTAAAGGCCTGGGAGCGGAGGATATAGGTCCGTCTAAAGCTTCCTGGACTCAAAATATTATGTTAAATCATGTTCTGGAGAAAATGATAAACAAAAAAGGTTTTTCAAATTTTCTGCAGGAATATTCCGGTTTTGAGGGTCAGATGAGGTTTTATGAAGAAGTTTTCGGTCATAAGGTGAAAGATATGCATTTAGGAAATCTTTACCGGGCCCTTCCCAGGGACACAAAACCGGAAAGCAATTGGGAACCGGTGGAACTTGTTTACAGAGACGCCGAGGTTCTGAATCATATATCGCTGGAAAAAGAGAGCGGAATTATGACAGTGGGAAATAAGAGAGTGAATATTAAGGACTATCAGGATTACAGCGGATTTGAAAAATTGATGGATTTTCTGCAGCATGAGAAAATAATTTCTTCCGATAAAATTAATGTCAGGGATTACCTCCCCGCCCTGAAGTGGGAAGTAAGGGATTATATGCACTGGATGTTTTTCGGAGGGGAAAGCAAATTTTTGAGCATGGAGGAAATAAGAGAAAAGCATTTTGAAACTATGCTGACCTTATTAAAGGATAATCCTGATATAGTTGAAGTGAAAGTAGAAAGAAGCGAATATGATGAAATATTTTACGGAAATACTCTTTACGATCTTATAAAAGTGGAAAGAACGGGGAGTAAAATAATTTTGACCTTTACTAATGAATTAATTCTTGAAGCCCTGAGAGATCGCGACGCGCCTGAAGGTTTTGATTCCATTGAAGAGTTTCTTGTGCGATTTTCGCAGTTTGTGGTAGAATACGGCAAGTTTGAAAAACCCAGTCGACAAGAGGATGGCTTTCATGAAAAACTGGAAGATGAAAATTCTCCTCATTTAGAGCTTTTCAATATTGAAGATTTAATAAGAAAGCATCTTGATATATCCCATAGCCGAAGCCTTCAAAAACATTCCATAGCAGACAGCGTTGTTAGGGTAAGCCCTAAAATATTTATTCAAAAGGGAAGCAAATTTTATGGAAAGGATGGAGAAAAAGATGTGACGGAATTAAAAGAGGGAGATAGGGGCTATGCGGAAAATAGAGAGCGCTATGAGAAGATTCACAGAGCGTTAGATATTCTTGAAAACAAAGCTAAAGAGAGAACAGGTTCGGCCTCGGCTAAAGAAGTTTTAAAACGGGTTCAGAGAATCAGGAGTAAAGAAACCACCATTATAGCTCTTAACATGGAAAGGCATGTTATATTTCCGGATTATGACAAAGGCATATACCGGGTAATGCATTCCGGCCGGGAAAGAGATGTCCTTTATTTCCCCGTTAAATTTTTGGAAAGTTTGGATATAGAAAACCTGCAGGATATGGAAGATTTAGGGTTTCTTCTTAACCAGGGCCAGAAATGGATTGATACATATACCGGACTGCGAAAGAAGAAAGCCCCGCCTTATATAATCAAAAGAAGGCTCTCTCAGGTGGCCGACAATATAATCTCAGAAGATGAGAGCTGGCTGGGAAATAAAGACTGGTTGAACGAGCGTTGCAAAAACCTGGCGGAGAAAGATAAAGAGCTGAAAAAAGCAGAATTGATGCCTACTATGAAGTTTTTTGAGTCACAGGCGGATAAGCTGCATGAAAGACTGTCTGAAATAACAGAGGGCTTTACAGTAGCCGAAAAAATTAAGGAAAACCGTTTTATCTTTGTTTCTGCCGCTTCATTATACAGCACGGTAGCGAATTATTACGAGGGACTGGGAATGCATGAAGCAGCATATAAGGTTTTCAGTAAAAGGATTAATATAATAAAGAAACTCCAGACAGCAGAAAAAGGACTTTTGCCTTTTCAGGTTCAAAAAACTATTGTTATCGATCTTCTCCGCGAAAGCCGTTATGAAGAGTTTCTTAAAGAGCTTGAAATATTGCTTACCGGCAAAAATTTTCCCAGGCATATTGAAATAGAAGAGGAGTCTGTAAGAGAGTACCTGGTAAGGGCCTCATTTATCACTCCGTCCAGGAAGAATCTTACCGAAGAAGTGCTTCATTTACTGTCTTCCCACGAAACAATTGCAGGCAAAAGAGAAGCCGGCATGGTAAGAAAATACAGGGCAAAAGCCCGCGATTTGCTTGACAGGCTGGACCGGAAAGAAGAAGGAAGGCCGGCCTCCCTCCTTTCATATGGCCCATTGGCTTTCATTTTACTGGCCGGCGCTTCAGTAGCGGAGAATTTCAGACAGGTAGCAGGCACTTTTGTATTTCAATTAGCGCCTCTTGTTATCAGCGGTCTGGCGATACTGGGGGCCGGTGTATTAATAAGTAAATATTTAGTTGAGAATATGCATTACTTTGATAGTGCTGATTACAAAGCAGTTTTTCGCCGGATAAGAAAAGCTTATGAGAATCCTAGGGAGGAAGCGGAAGGTCTTCTGGAAAAAGTTTTTTATAAACTGCAAAACAGCTCTTTTATACCTCTTTTTCTCGGCACGATTGCAGTAATTATGAGCATTATATTTCTTCCCTGGCTAATAGGAGAATTAATTTCCAGTGCGATGGCAGCGGACCTGCTTCCCTGGACCGGTATTTTAGCTTACGGGGGGCTTAAAAAAATAAATTGGGAAACAAACCCCGTGTCGGAAAAAAATATTACCGGTTTTTTAAAAGAATACGAGAGAGCTTTAAAAGAAGGCAGATTGAATGAGTTCTTACTGGAAAAAGCGGCAGAAAGGCAAAGAACAGAGGATACTTTAAGTTTTGCGTCATCTTTTAACCTGTCTCGTCATATTAAGTCACAAGGAGGGCTTAACATAGAGGGCCTGCCTGATGAGTTAGCTTCACTTAAAGATATTTATAAAAACTACAATAGTTTTTACGGGTCTGTCCTGTTAGCCCGTGATTTGCAGTTTGCCTATCTGCTGGGGTTTATTCATATAGAAAAGTTAGGAAGTAGAAATATTTCAAGTAATTCAGTGGCTTATGGGATATTAAAATCTTTAGAAGCAGACAAGGTTAAAAACATTCTGTTAAGTTGGCCTGACGGCATTTTATTTAAGGAGCGCCTTAAACAGCGGATGGAACAAGATAAAGAAGGTTTTATAAACGAATATTCAGGCAATGAGGGTAAGTTAAGGTTTTATAGAGAGGTTTTCGGTGAAGAACTGGACAGATTGCATGCGGATAATATTTTAACTGCTATCCCCAGGGATATAAAGAATCAGCTTAACTGGAGCGGAGAAGAGCTCTCTGCCGCCAAAAAAATGCAAGCTGAAGGCCGTACTTTTAAACAGATTATTCCTTTTGAAGGACTTTTGGTGGAAGAAGCCGGTAAAGGTGAAATTGATAGGCTCCGAGCATTTAATCTCTACGATCCTATAAGTCCTGAAACTATAAATGAGCTGACCGAATCAGGATGGGCTGTTACCGCATGCACGGGGATTTCTCATGAAGGAATAGTGGTTGGTGGGGCTTTTAAAAAGGTCTCCGCCGGTATGGCAGAAGTGTTTCGTACTGTGTGCCCTCTTTGTTATAAAAGACTCTCTGAAAGGTACAATCTGGAATTTGATGAAAAGAGAAAAAAGGCTGCAGAAAGACAGAGTAGTGTAATGCGGGGAGATGAAGAGCCTGAGCCGGCGTGGATTATAACAGCGAAGGACGGGCATGAAATTATTGAAAGCGGCTTAGGCCGGGATGAATCCGGTTTTTCTCATATTCCTCTTATAACAGTCTTAGCTGCAGGTTTAATTTTCTCACTATTTATGTTTCCTTTTTTAACTCCCGATGTTTTTTCCTCATATATTCCTGCTGCAAGTGAAATTATTCCTTTGGAGTTAGGAGGGCTATTTGCCTTGGGCTCTTTAAAA
>JBNJFW010000093.1:0-6077 GCA_051747165.1 Elusimicrobiota bacterium
CCATAATAAAAAGAAAGAACTAAAAACCATAGAAAAACTCCCAGCCCGGTTAAGCCGGTTTCGGAAAACAGGTCTATAAACTCGTTGTGCGCATAATTCACTATGTGAACGCCCTGCGGCAGTATTTCCAGAAGCTCATCGGAGGCATAAGAGGGGAAAACATTTCTGAACTCCCCTATGCCTATCCCCCCGGGAACATTATCAGCTGCCATTTTCAAACTGTCTCTCCAAATAAGAAGCCTCTGCGTGGGCCTCAGCACAGCGCCGCTTAAATAAGCTGATAAAAGCAATATAAGCAGGCCGACGAGCATTTTATAAGCCGGAATCTTTTCCTTTCCCCATATAAGCCACCACAAAAAAGCCGAGCCGGCAAGTCCGGCCCAGGCCCCCCTGGCCTGAGTGAGAAAAAGAGCGGATACCATTTCCTCCGCTTTTTTGCATTACAGCGTAAACACAAACCGCCCCGGCAAAAACAAGAGCCGTTTCCGATATTATCTTTCTGCGGGGAAAAAGCATCCATGCGCTTAAAAAGGCTATTGCACTGAAAGCCATTCTCTGAAACTCCGTAAAGGCGCTAACCCTGTTAACGGATAAAAAATAATGAAGGCCCCAGAGCGCCGTAATTAAAAGCAGCGAAAAAGAAATAGGGGAAATAAATATTTCTTTAAGTTTTTTTAATTTAAAAACAAAAAACAGAAAAAAAAGAACCAGAAGAGATACCTGAACTGATACCAGCTTGTACCTGGCAAGCTTAATATCCGGAACAAAAGCAAGGGCGAAAAAAAACAGGACCCAGAGAGCCGTAAGAACAGATTCACCCCACAGAAAACTTTTGTCCTGCTTTCCTGCGCTTTTCATTAAATATTTTTATTTTTATATATTATCTTTTTCTATACGAAAGATAAACAGGCCTTCCGTTTCTGAGGACGTCAAAGACAACCCCTTCGGAAAGGGATATCTCCTCGCTTACTTTTTTAAAGTCCTCTAAATTTTTAATTTCCTTCCTGTTTATCTGCCTTATTATATCTCCCCGGTTGAGGCCTATCCCGTAGGCTTCGGCATCGGAGTCAATACGCAGGACAATAACTCCTTCTTCTGTTTCAAGATTATTCTTTTCTTTAAGCTTCTCATCTATATCTCTTACATATATTCCCTTCCACTCAACTTCAATTTCTTCTTCCGGCTGCGCTTCAGGCTCTGTTTCTTCATCGGGCATTTCATCCGGCATCTCGCTCAGTTCGACATCAATTTCAACAAGATCTCCGTCTCTTACTACACTTAAAACAACAGTGTCTCCGGGCGAGGCCGCGCCTATAAGATCCTGAAGATTTCTTACATTTTCAACTTTTTCACCGTTGACTTCAACTATTACATCCCCTCTCTTGACCCCGGCTTCTTGAGCGGGCGTACCTTCGTAAACTCTGTTAATCAAGGCACCGTCCTCAGACTCAAGTCCGAACTGCTCCATTACAACTTCATCCACCTCTCTTATTTCAACTCCCAGCCATCCTCTCACCACTTTTCCGACTTCAATAAGCTGGTCCAGAATCCGCACCGCGTTATCAATAGGAATGGCAAATCCCACCCCGGAAAAAACTCCGGTAGGAGCGAAAATAGCGGTATTAATGCCTACAGCCCTTCCCTGCCTATCCACCAGAGGTCCGCCGGAGTTGCCCCTGTTTATGGAAGCGTCGGTCTGAATCATCTCACCAAAACTCTGTCCCTGAACCTGAACATCCTGCCTTTTTGCGCTTATTATTCCCGCAGTAAATGTCTGCTCCAACCCGAAAGGGCTGCCCGCCGCTATGACCCAGTCTCCCACGCGTATTCTTTCCGAATCCCCCATAGCAAGAGGAGTAAATTCGCGGGAAGCTTCTATTTTAACCACCGCAAGGTCCGTGCGGGGATCCTGCCCCACAACTTTGGCGTCATAGGTCTCTTCATCATAGAGGGTAACTTTTATCTCCTCCGCATCCTCTATAACGTGGTAATTGGTCAAGACATAGCCTTCGCTGTCCACTATAAAACCCGAACCCGTACCTTCATGCCTGAATCTTTGAGGTTCTTCCCGCGGCTGCCGGCGGCGGTCCCGTTCAGGAAAAAAGTCTTCAAAAAAATCATCAAAAGGGTCCCCGAAATGAAATTCAAAAGGCGAACGCCGCACCTCTATAAATCTAACGGAGGAAATATTTACAAGTGAGGGCCTTACCTTATCTATTACCCCGGCAAAAGAATTTAAACCGGTAGAATCTGGATGACTCGGGCCGGCGGTCCCGGAACTGGTTCTAACATTAAAAGCACGAGGAATGTTGTTATCGCTTCCGTTTCCTACATCAACATACCTGCTCACCATCAAGCCTCCACCTATTATTGCAATTATTGCTAAAAACGTTTTCTTATCCATTATTGTCACCTTCCTTATTTTTATACTTCATCCTACTAAAAAAGTTAAAAAGTTAATCTCTGAGGGCGGGGACTACTATTGCGCCGCCCTTCCTGTTGGCTCCCAAAACTTCTCTCTGCCCGTGTCCCGAGGGCAGTATAACATCTATTATGTTTGTATCGGAAACATCTCTTCTTCCTGTTATATGTTTTCCTTCTTCATCTCTTTCTCTTACCGGGGCTATTTCGCCGTCTTCCCCGCCCGCCAGGACCACGGGTATTATACCCCAGTTTTCAAGGGAAGCTCCTATCATGGATTCGGGAATAAATATATTAACTGTCCGGCTTTGGCTGTTAATATTAATCTGGGGCTCGCCGACTTTTCTTCCGGACGTGTTGTATATGACTTTTTCCTGGGGTCCCAGGGTAACAACATACTCCCAGGCGTCCTCGGCCTCCGTAAAAGTATTTCTGCCTTTAAGCATATCCGTCCTGCCCGCGCCCTTTCTCTTGTTTATATCTATGTATAAATCTATTACGGGATTGAAAAAATTTGTAGTCGGCTCTTTAAGCAGACTCACATCGGAAAAACCCAGGGTAACGATATTTTCACCCTCTCCTTTTTGAGCTTTAATGTGCCTTAAATCAAAATTGTCCCTGAGATCTTCGAATTCTTCCGGAAAAGAGTAATTGCCCGGACCGTAGGCATCTCCGGAAGGATCTATGTAGTGAATTAAGGCCTTTTCGGCTTCAACACCGTCCAGAGTCATGCGGTAATAGTCTTCCCGGGGATAAAATTTGTCATTTATCCTGAACTTTAAAAAGATGCGGCCTTCCGGAGGGGAGCCGAGATATCTCTGGTCCAGGGCAAATGTCAGTCTGCCGGTTGAATGTTCTACATCATAGCTTTCGCTAAGAAGCTCCCACCTCTCTCTTCCCGAGGCCCGGTAAACAGATGTCCTGCCGGGATTGTTGCGCTCCCAAAAGCCTTCAATGTGTAAAGGAAATTCAGCCACATTCTCTATTTTATAATCCATACCCCTGGGCGTAAGAGAGGCAGATGGCACATTCTCATGCCCCATATAAACAGAAACCGATTCAACAGCCGGAGACGTTGAATTCAGAAAGGTAAAATAAATCCTGTCATCCTCCGTTCTCCACTGTATTTCTTTGACCCCCTTTATTTCCTCCTTTAATTCAATAGAGTAAAAAACAGCCGGCTCCTTCCTGCTGAAAGCCTTTTCTTCCAAATCATTCATGCCCGGGATCTTTGTTTTTCGCTTTGCTTTCATGGGCTCATAGGGATAGAGGGGCAGAAAAAGCCCGGCCGGGGCACTTATTCCCAAATCCCTGTATATGTCAATAATCGATTTGCGAAATACTTTGTCGTATACAGGTTTGTTTATATTATCTATAATCTCGCCCGATTCGGCAGTTAAAAAGTTTCGCCTCACATCCGAGAGCACATGTATCCTGGCCCGGCCTGAATCCCTGTAGCGCGATATCTCATCCCTTATTTCCTGTAAAATATTAAATATTTTATTTGTTATTTCATCTGTTCTTTCCCATTCGCGCTGCACAAATTCTGTGCCGGCAAGCTCGATTAAATCCTCGCTGTCAACTGCGGTATCCGCCAGGTATTCTTTAATATCTATGGGTTTAAAACCGGGGCTTTCAAGCAGGTCCACGGCAAAAGATATGTCGGTCATCAGAACATTATCAATAACCCTGGGGTGTGTATCATGTCTTATTTCACCATAAGGCTCGGACATAATCCAGGTTATTCCGGTTCTCTGGATATTTTGGGCTGCTTCCCGGTTTATAAAGCCGGACCTGGGGATAAATCCCGATGGAAAATTCCCTCTCCATCTTTTATAGGCAACTATCCCTTCTATAATCTGAACCCTTATTCTCTCTGCATCCAGAAGGCCCACATAGGCGTCCGTTAAAGAAGTTACGGCCTCAGTCACATATTCCTGCTGTAAAATTTCCTTCAGCAGTGGCTCAAAATAGTCAATTTCAAAATTTATAAAATCTACAATTTTTTCCTTGTCCGAAATAGAGTAGGTAGATTTTTCAACAAGATACTGGGCGGTTGCCGAAGACTTAAGACTATCACCGAGAAGGGAAACAGCCTCTTTGACCTGCGCATTCAAAATTGATTGAGTGTCTGTTTCAACTTCATATTTAGAACTTAAATATTCCTCTTTTTCCGAAGAAAGGTCCCGGGGCGCAGTTAATATCTCCTCGTTTAAATAGTCTTCCTGTTCATAAAGATTTGAAATCCTTCTTATGAAATAAGGGGTAACTGCAATAACAATCGGCTTCTGCTCTTGCTTTATTTTTTCAAGAGAGTCCCGGAATTCTCCCAGAATTTTTTCCGTCAGCTCAAAATCGTCTTTGACCGGAGAAATATCCACCCGGGCTATTAAAACTGACTCGGATATACGCGGCGCCTCCTCAACATCTTCCCAGGAGGGATCCAGAGGCGCGGGGCGTTTGGCGCAGCCATAAAAAACCATGGTTCCTATGAGCGCAAAAAATAATTTTTTACTTATCTGTTTCATTCTCTTTTCGCAGTAATATTTTCATCTCCTTATCTTCACCGGGCTCTATACTTATCTCTCTTTCCCATTTCTCATATCCTTCTTTAAGCAGGGATACCATGATACTTCTGTTTTCATATTCGGGAGGCAGCGGAAATTCAAGCGGGGTAATGCCTTCATGATAGCCATCTATGTAAACCGCGGCCTCTTCCGGCTTGGAAATAACACTTAAAACCGGAAATTGCATTTCAGTTTCTTTCTCGGAGGCAGCAGTTTTTTCTTCTGCCTCCGGAAGATTAACATAAGCAGTTTCATCTACCCGGTTTTGTGAAGGATTGCGGATAATAAGTATAAGAGCAAGCAAAAGCCCGGCTGAGTTTAAAAGCAGCAGAATTATAAGAACACTTTTCTTTAAAACAAATTTAGGACTGCCGGCCATAGCAAGCTTTAATTGTTTTCCGCTTCTATTTTCTTAAAACCCTCAAGATTATCGTCTATTCTTTTTAAAAAGGTTTCAATCTTTTCAAATTCGTCGCCATTTTTATTTAAAAGCCCGGATTTTTCACTTAATTCGTCAACCCGGCGGTATATGCCCTGCACAAGCTCTGCCGTATCCTTGCTTAAAATGTAGAGCTTTTCAATCTGTTCATTGACTCCAGCGGCTCCCGATGAAGAAAAGGAAGCGGGAATTTTTCTGTTTATATTCTCGGCCGTATTTTCAAGCTCTTTAATACGATCCATAACCCCCCAGAGCTGGTCCTCTATTCTTGTTATTTTTTCGTCATACCCGGCCACATCTTTTTCCCCACCGCCATAAGCCTTAAAATTCTTCCAGATAAAAGTCCACAGGACAAGATTAAGCAAAGCAAAAAGTATTACTAAAATCGCAAAAACTGCCGACGGTTCTATATTAGATATAAATTCCATTTATTTAAACTGCCTTTTATTATTTTACATCCAGCACTTCATTTTAACTATTTATGCTGTATTTATCAAATTGGCGACTGAAACCTGTTATTTAAAATTTACATAGCATATCGGGGCAAAAACTTGACAAATAACTGAAAACATATTAGAATACTAATGAATACAAAAGAATGAAAAAGGAGGTGAAAACAAATGTCTAAAACAGTAACATTGAGATTATCA
>JBNJFW010000094.1:0-2113 GCA_051747165.1 Elusimicrobiota bacterium
GGAAGCTAACAAAAAGGCTTTAAATGAGGGTTTCATCTCTATTGATTAATTAAAATACGGCAAATTGGCTTGAAAAATATTTGCCATTGATTTATATTTTAATTTATCTTAGTATTTGTTATATGTCAGATGTGCCGGGGTGTTGGAATTGGCAGACAAAACGGACTTAAAATCCGTTGGCGCTTTGCGCCGTGCGGGTTCAAGTCCCGCCCCCGGCACCACATAAGCAGCAAATCATGAGATCTAAAATGAGGTGGCAATGACTAAAATTCTTATAAAGGACGCCCGTGTTATTATAACCCGGGACAGTAAGAAAAGAATTTTAAATAACAAAAGCATATTAATCAATGGCAGGAAAATTGAAAAAATCGGAGATCTGCCGGATGCAGATGCAGATGAAATTATAGACGCCCGGGGTAAGGTCGTGGTCCCCGGCTTTATTAATACGCACCACCATTTATTTCAGACTTTAACCAGAAACCTTCCCTGCGTTCAAAATGCAAAACTTTTTGACTGGCTCGAATATCTTTATAACATATGGCAGTATATTGATGAAGATGCAATTGAGATAAGCACTAAAGTCGGCATAGGAGAACTGCTGCTTACCGGATGCACTACAACCGGTGATCACCTGTATTTGTACCCGGAAAATGCTGCTAGTGAGCTTATTGATATAGAAATAAACTCTGCTGCCGAAATGGGAATGAGGTTTCATCCTTCAAGAGGAAGCATGTCTTTGTCTAAGGATGAGGGGGGCTTGCCTCCCCGGGCCGTAATTCAGGATAAAGATAAAATTCTATATGAATCCGAAAGAGTTATTGACCGTTATCATGATCCCGGGAGGTTTTCCATGTGCCGGGTTGTTCTTGCCCCCTGCTCCCCTTTTTCGGTTAAGGAGGAAGTTATGAGGGATACTGCCGCTCTGGCAAGAGAAAAAGGCGTTTTTATGCATACTCATCTTGCGGAAACTAAAGATGAGGAATTGTTCTGCCTTAAAAATACCGGCCAAAGGCCTCTTGGATATATGGAAAAGCTTAACTGGACAGGAAGGGATGTATGGTTTGCTCATTGTGTGCATTTAAATGATTATGAAATTGACAGGCTGGCTGAAAGCGGGAGCGGTGTTTCGCACTGTCCCAGTTCTAATATGCGGCTGGGTTCGGGAATAGCCCCGGTGAGAAAAATGATTGACAGAGGCGTGAATGTTTCGCTTGCTGTTGATGGTTCGGCTTCCAATGATTCTTCGGATATGCTGGGAGAGCTGCGGATGGCAATGATGTGCGCAAGGCATAAAACCGGGGTTGAGTCAATGGGGGCAAACGATGTTATAGGCATGGCCACGGAGGGGGGAGCAGTTGTTTTGGGCCGAGACGATATAGGTAGTATAGAGGAAAACAAAGCGGCTGATATTGCCGTTTTTAATGTCGACCGCCTGGATTTTGCCGGAGCGGGTAGTGATTATGCGGCGTCAATTGTCTTTTGCGGAGCCTGCCACCGGGCGGATACGGTTATTGTAAACGGGAAGATAAAGGTAAAAGACTCGAAGCTCTCCGGCATTGATACCGGAGAGCTTGTGGAAGAGGCTAACAGGATTTCAGAAAAAATCAGAAGAAAAGCGGGGATTGATTAATTATAAATTCATATTATTGGTGCTGGCTGTATTAGCATTGCAGGTCGGAAGAGTCTTTTTTTTAAGCAATACTCCTGCGGAAGCTTTTGCGTCTCCCGGTTCTCGAACCGGGGAGCTTATTGAAAATCTTTCTTCTTCAAATGAAAGGTCAAGGATCAATGCCGCTCTGAGGCTTTCGGGTTATGACAGCAGCGAGGTTGTTCGGGCGCTAATTGATGCCGCCGGCTCCGACAGGTCCGAAACGGTAAGAAGGGTGGCTTTGAGAAGCCTTGGAATCATAGAAAATGCTGAGGCGCTGGATGTTATTTTAAGTTCTTTTGAAAGTTCTTCTGCTGCTCTCAGGGCACAAGCTTTATCTGCGTCTGTTAAGTTTTCAAGCAGGACAGTCAGCAATGCTGTAGCACAGAGGGCTTCCGATTGGTATCGTAAAATTCCCAGTCGTCGTTATAGTGGTACCTTCCGCCTGCAGAGTTTACCGAAGTT
>JBNJFW010000094.1:2123-5880 GCA_051747165.1 Elusimicrobiota bacterium
GCTTCCGATTCTCATCCTGCAGTGCGGCAAAAAGCCATGGAAGTTTTGGGAAAAGTTAAACCTTTTACGGACGAGGCAAAAGAAGCTTTACTGAGAGGTTTAAGCGACAGAAGCGAGGGAGTGCGAATAGCCGCGATTAATTCAGCGGCGGAAAGACAAGTTAAGGAAGCGCTTTCTTTAATACTTTCTATGCTTGAAGGCGATTCTTCAAAGGTGGTAAGAAGGCACGCTGCGGAAGCCTTGTTTAATTTCGGCGAAAAAGCCGAGGTTGTAGGCGGGTTGAAAAAAGGGTTGAAGGACAGCGCGCAGGCTGTCAGAGTCGGCTCTGCTTTATCGCTGGCAAAACTGGGGTCTTCGGCCGGGTTGAATGCGGCAATAGAAGGAGTAAATTCATCGGAGGCGAGAATAAGGCAGGTGTCATGTATGGTTTTTGCCAATGCAGGTAATGAAAAGTCTTTAATTTTTCTTGAAAGAGCTCTTGAAGATTCGGATTCAAGAGTCCGCCGCGCGGCGAAGGATGCTGTTTTTAGGATAAAGGAAAGGCTGGATGAAAAATAAGGGAGTATTTTTATGTTAAAGAAGTTGTTATTGGTAGGATGCCTGATGTGTTTTTATATGAGGGGTTCTGTTTTGGGAAACGAAGAAAAAATGGAGAATGCTTTAAACCTGATTCGCTCAAGCGAGCCGGCTAAAAGACGGGCCGGCCTGAGAGAACTGGGAGAGTTGAGGGATCCGGATGCGGTTTCTATTGCTATTGAAGCTCTTGATGATACTGACCCGGGTGTAAGGACGGAGGCTGTAGATACGCTGGGGTCTATGCGTAACCGGGAGGCTGTTGAGCCTTTAATAGAGCTTCTGGATGATCCCAACAGAGGAGTAAGGATAAATACTGTGGTGGCTCTTGGCTTTTTGGGAGATTCCAGAGCTGTCCCCGGCGTAATAAAAAGGCTTAAGGAAGATGATAATGAGGGAGTGCGTATAAGCGCCGCTGACGTTTTGGGTCGTTTGGATGATGAAAGAGCCATTGAACCTCTTGTTGAGGTCATTGAAAGCCCGCAGGAAGCCAGGATAAGGGCCCAGGCTGTGCGTTCGCTGGGAAGACTGAAGGCTGTTGAAGCATCCCAAGTAGTCGCCCGCCGGGCTCTCGATAAGGAAGAGGATTTCAGGGTAAGAATTTATTCTGCGGAAGCACTGGGGGATTTGAATACGGATGAGAGCGAAAGCGCTTTAAAAAAACTGCTTGATTCTGAAAACTTGGAGCTAGCTATTACTGCTTCCGGGGCGCTGGGCAAGCATGGAAATAATAAAGGGCTTGATAAGGCTTTGAAGGGAATGAGAAGTGAAGCAAGCAAAATCCGCCGCAGAGCTATTGAGGCAATCGGAGATATAGGAGAGAAAACTCCCGAGGTAGAGCAGGTCGTAAAAGAAGCTCTTAGCGATAGTGATTCAAGGGTTGTAAGCAGAGCCCGTTTTGTCGCTGCCAGTCTTAATATAGACATTGAAGAAGAATAACATTTAATGAATGTATCTTCTTTTTTAAAAAGCCTTATTGACATACCTTCTCCTTCAGGAAAGGAGGAGAAAGCGGCTCGCGCTGTTAAAAAGCGCATGGAGGCGCTTGGCTATGATAAGGTTATAGAGGCAGGCGGCAATGTATGCGGTTTGCGAGGCGGGGGTAAGCTGAAAGTCTTATATGACGCTCATATGGATGTGGTGGATCCGGGAGGGGGATGGGATAGTGACCCTTTTAAGGCCCGGGAAAAGGAAGGGTTTATTTTGGGGCGCGGGGCCTGTGACGATAAGGGTTCTCTGGCTTCCATGGTTTACGGCGGGGCCGCAGCAGATGTAAGCGGAGTTTCCCTGTATGTTCTGGCAAGCATAAATGAAGAGGGAGGAGGAGAAAGCGGCATCAAGAGCTTTTTAAGTGAAACGGGAATTAGGCCTGACGCGGTAGTAATAGGAGAGCCTTCGGAGCTTATGGTAGCCAAGGGTAATAGAGGCCGCCTGGGTATTGAGGTGGAGGTTAAGGGAAAGGAAGCGCACGCAAGCAGGCCTCATGAAGCCGATAATGCTATATACCCGGCCCTTGAAATAGTTAAGAAGATAAAAAACTTAAAGAGTTTGCCGGCCGGAGATACTTTTTCTGTGACTAAAATTCGTACGGATAACAAAAACCTGAATGTTATACCGGGAAAGTGCACTTTGTATTGCGATTATCGCTGCGCGGCGGGAAGGAAAAAAGATGACATACTGCGCTTTATTACCGGGGTGGTTAAGCCTTACGGGGCAATATCTTCACATACAAAATTTTATGCCCCCTGGAGCATGAATGAAGAGCATTTTCTTGTCCGGGCGGCTCTTGCATGCAGGAGAGATATAATGGGTGATTCCGAGCTTTTCGAGTGGGGCTTTTGTACTAACGGATCCTATACTGCCGGAGAGCTTTTTATACCGACAGTAGGCTTGGGGCCGGGAAAAGAGAGCGAATGTCACAGCGCCAATGAAAAAATTGAGGTCAGGGAGCTTGAAACAGCTGTGGATTTTTATTCCCGGCTTCCCGGTTTTATTTTAAAATCAAAAAAATGAAGTGTAAAACATTTTTCATTTTTATTTATTTTCTTTTTTGCTGTTCTTTTTCTCATGCATATGAAAAAGTCAGGTTTATAGGCGAGCTTCCGACCCCCGGAGAATACAGTCTTTTTGCGGGAGGCGGATGGGATGGGAACTGGTTTGTGGGTTCTACTCAGAAGTGGGTTTCAAAGCTGCCTCCGGTTGATACTTCCGGGTTTAAGAGGGCTTTTCTGGGGGCGCGGCTGGGAAGGGCAAAGACTTTAAAGCAGGTGAGGGAAAGGTTAAAAAACAAATCCGGGGAGAATGATGCTCAGAATTATGCGCTTCCCGAGCGTCCGGGTAAAATCAAAATAGGGGTTTCAGAATCTATTGAAGAATTTCCTAAAGGAGATCTTCTGGTTTATACAGATGAGATTCCTTTGGAAGGGTCAGATAATCATGCTTTGAGAGGCGTGGGAGAAAGCAGGTGGTTTTTCAGGGAAATTGATATTAATGAGATTTCTGATGATAAAAATAATTTTGTTTTTCTTTTCAGCAATGACCAATTTTTAAACAGTGCATCGGTATCGCCCATACTTGCCGCCGGCATAAGTTCAACGGGTGGAAATGATTCCTATATAATTAAAGACGGAAAAGAAAAAAGCGCCATAAATTATTTTGAACCGGCAGTTGCCATTAAGCTGGTTGCGGAAGATAGCCCGGTTCCGGGGATTAAAGTTATGGGTTTTAAAGAGCACCCTCATTTAGAGTCCGCACATGCTGTAATAACGGATGTGCGAGGAGAATATATCAGTAAAGTATGGCTGGAGGTTGATAACGGCAGCGGGTGGCAGAAAAAAGGAGTTCCCGAATACAGTCCTCCTTTTGATTTGCTTTTTGATTATGAGGGATTTGAAAAAGGGGAGTACCGCATCAGGGCGGGTGTTTTGAATTGGTGGGAGAAAAAGGATTATTCACAGCCGGTGGTTTTAAGTATTGATTGACACCAAAAAGCTTTTATGGTAGCATAAAAACCGTGGAGAAAGGATGGTATTATATGAACAATAAAAAAGATTTTATAACTTTAACGGATTATGATTCAGCTGTGCTGGAGAAGCTGGTAAGAAGGGCTCTGGAGCTTAAAAAGGGAGCTGCGCCGCAGAGTAGTGTGAAAAGAAAAGTTCTGGCTATGATTTTTATGAAGCCT
>JBNJFW010000095.1:0-5793 GCA_051747165.1 Elusimicrobiota bacterium
AGGAAAAAAAGTTTGACAATATGCCTGTTGTAAACGAAAAAAGGGAGCCGGTGGGAATTATTGATGAAAGAGATATTATACGGGAAGGAATATAACGGGCATGTTTGAAAAAATAAAAGTTATATTTATGGATGTGGACGGAGTTTTAACTCCGGGCCAGGTATATACGGGAAAGAGCGAGTCTCCCAGGATTATGCATGTCAGGGACCGCCTGGCTGTAAAGGCTCTGAAGAAAAGGTCTTCCGAGGATATAAAGATTTACTGGATTACGGCCCGGGATTCAAAATATTTAGAGGATGCCGGCAGGGAACTCGATGTGGACGGTGTGTATGCGGGAATAGGTGATAAAAAAACTGTGCTTAAAAAAGTACTTGATGAAAACGGCCTGGGTCCGGGCGATGCCGCTTATATAGGAGATGATCTTGTGGACCTTGCCTGCATGAATTATGTTTCTGTTTCCTTTACTCCTTATGATGCGCCTGCAGAGCTGAAGGAAGCCGCGGATTATGTGAGCTCACGCCCCGGGGGAAAAGGAGCGGTAAGGGATATAATAGAGAGGATTCTCAAGGAGAGGAACAAGTGTCAGGAAGTAGTGGAAAGTTATGAAAAAGATTTATAAGTTTGCGAGAAATCTCATTCTTGCTTGTTTTGTTTTAAGCTGCTTTGTCTTTTTTGCGTTGATGCCTTATAAGCTGTCCCTGCGCCTTGCTTCGCTAATGGGTATTTGCGGCTGTTTTATTTTAAGCAGGCAGAGAAAAATAGTTGATAATAATTTAAAAAGAGCTTTTGCCTCCATGCCTGTAAGTTGCCGCAAAAGATTGAGGGTTGAAGTTTTTGCTAATGCAGGCATGAATTTTGCCGAATTGTGTATGTTTGCTTTCAGGAGCAGGTCTTTCTGGATGAGAAAGGTGGAAATAGAAGGCAGGGAGAATATCCAAAAGGCCCTGTCTGAAGGAAAGGGAATTATTTTACTGTCCGCCCATGTGGGAAACTGGGAGCTTCTGGGCTCTTTTCTTTCCATGTGTGGATATAAGGTAAATGTAGCCGCCAGAAAAATACGAAACAGGTTTTTTAATTCTTTAGTGGAGGGTGTCCGCAGTTTACGGGGCGTTAATATGATATACCGGGACGGTTTCGGGAATATAAAGAATATGGCTTCTGTTTTAAAAAGGGGCGAGGTTCTGGGGGTTCTTATTGACCAGGATACCCGGAGGGGAGGCGTTTTTGTGGATTTTTTCGGGGAGTCCTGCTATACTCCGACCTCAGTGTCAAGGTTTTCGGATATGGATAATACTGTTGTGGTTCCGGCTTTTATATTCAGAAAAAGAAATATGACTCACAGAGCCGAAATATTAGAGCCGGTTAAAAAAAACGGGAGCGTTTACAGTGATACGCTGGCGCATAGCAAAATTGTTGAGAGTTTTTTGATAAAGCATCCTTCGCAGTGGATATGGTTTTACAGAAGATGGAAAAGAAGGCCGACATGAGAAATGTTTTTCCGATTTTATTTTTTTTGCTTTGTTGTGCCTGTTCCCCCGAAGGACCTCCGGCTTCTTCCGGAGAAGATTCTCCGGAGCCCGGCAAGTATATATCGAACTTTACTTTAACGGAAAGAATAGGCGAGAAAAAAGAATGGAAGCTGGAGGCCGCTTCTGCGAAGTTTTCAGAAGGGAAAAAAGCACAAACAGTTAGTGTGGATAATTATAAAATAGTATTTTTTGAAGATGATTTAAGTGTTTCCGAGTTAAAGGGAACCAGGGGAAAGTATAATCGGAAAACCGGGGTTTTCAGGGATCCGGGAAATGTGGTCATAATTTCGAAAAAAAGAAAAATAGCAACTTCCGATTTGACATGGGATCCCAAGGAGGATGCTTTTGCTACCGACAGCGAGGTTGAGATTCATACCGAGGGTGGGGTGGTAAGGGGAAAGGGAATGGTAGCATCCAGGGGCTTAGATGAAATAAATATTAAGGAAAGAATAAGCGGTGAGTTAAAATAATAATTTGATGAAAGTTAAAAAGTTTTATATATTAGGTGCTCTGATACTTTTATCCCGGACTCTTTATGCTGTTGAAAATGTGACTGTTGACAGCGATTCGATGAGGATCCTGCAGCGGGGCGAAGTTGTTGAGTTTAGCGGCAATGTTTCGGTAAATGCTCCGGAAGTCAGAGCCACTGCGCAGCAGGCTCTGATGCAGCGGGAAGGGGCAAGAGTTGAGGCTTCGGGAAATGTAGAGCTTTATTATTCAAGTGCCGCGCTCAATTTTACGGGATGGTGCGAGAACCTTGTTTATGACCGCCCGGGTGAATATATTCAAATGGATGGAAATGTAAAGATTGTTTATGAACCGGAAGATGATGATATTAGCTCCGTTATCTATGCCGGCAGGGCTCATATTGATTTAAGTAAAGAAGGGAAAATCCGTTTCACGTCCGATGTAAGAGCTCAAAGGGGAGATGTGAAAATAGTCTCGGGCGAGGCTGTGTATGACCGGCAAAAAGAGATTTTTGTCTTTACTTTAGAGCCCCGGGCTTTTACCCGGGCCGAGGATTTTTTTATTGATTACTCGGGTGATGAGATGGTTTTCAGCCTTGTTGATGAAGAAGTATTAATTAAGGGAAATGCCTCTACCAGGATTAAGGCTCACGACGATGCTGGAATGTAAGGGCCTGGAAAAAAAATACCGGGGTAAATCTGTGGTGGGAGGGGTGTCCTTGAATGTGGATAAGGGAGAGATAGTTGGCCTTCTGGGGCCTAACGGCGCGGGAAAAACAACCACTTTTAATATGATAGCCGGTTTAATTCAGCCTGATGGAGGGGATGTTTATAAGGACGAGAAAAAGATAACCGCACTGCCTATGTATAAAAGGGCTTTAATGGGAGTGGGGTATCTTACGCAGGAACCATCTATATTCAGAAATCTCAGTGCTGAGGAAAATTTAAAAGCCATACTTGAAAATGTTTATAAAGAAAAAGAAGAGGTAGAAGAAAGATGCCGGCGGCTTATGGAATCCATGGGCCTGGAAAAACTAAAAAAGCAGAAATCATTTTTGCTTTCCGGCGGCGAAAAGCGCAGGGTTGAAATTGCTCGCTCCCTTATATCAAATCCCGATATAATGCTTTTAGATGAGCCTTTTGTGGGAATTGATCCTATTGCGGTAGGTGATATACAGGAGATTGTGGCGAGCTTCAGGGAAAAAGGTATGGGAATACTTATTACCGATCATAATGTCAGGGAGACATTGCAGGTGATAGACCGCGCTTATATAATGTATGAGGGTAAGATTCTTTTAAGCGGAACCAAGGAAAGCCTTTTGAATTCGCCGGCTGCCAGAAAAGTGTATCTTGGAAATAAATTCAGAATGTAGGAGGAATTAACTTATGAAAGTCAATATTACGGCAAGGCATTTGGAATTAACACCTTCATTGAAGGAGTATGCGGAAAAAAAACTGTTAAAGGCTAAAAAATATTCAAAAAAAATAACCAATGCCCATATTATACTTAATGTGGAAAAAAACAGGCATATAGCTGAAATTGTTATACATATTTCCGGGCAGGATATAAGCGCCAAGTCTGTTTCCGGGGATATGTACGGAGCTGTAGATCTTGTAATGGATAAGATATTGAAGCAGCTCAGAAGGCATATGAGCAGGGTTAAAAAACGCAGAGACACGCTCCCGTATTCGGTAGTTGCGGATTTGGCATGGGAAGATATGCGAAATTCCTCCGGCAGCCCTAAAAATCTTTTAGGAGAAGAAAAAGAAGTTGAGTTAATAGAACAGTCTGTCTTTGATGCGGTTAAAACATTGCGTGATAAGGATTTGACTTTCTGGGTTTTTAAGGAAAAAGAATCCGGAGAAATAAATATTGTTTATTTAAAAGAAGAAGAAGATAATTATGGTATAATGAAACTAAAAGAAAAAAGAGGAGGAATTAAGTGAGGATTAAAGAATTTCTGGATAAAGAATGCATAAAAACTGAGCTTGAGGAGACTAAAAAACGGGAGCATATACGAGAAATGACAGAAATTCTGGTAGATGCCGGGAAGCTCGATAAGGAAAAAACCAATGAGGTAACCGAGGAGCTTATGAAAAGAGAAGTTCTGGGCTCCACGGGTATAGGTGAGGGAGTGGCGATACCGCATGTGCGTACTTCTCTGGTGGATGATATGATAGGAGCCCTGGGGGTATCTTCAAAGGGAGTGGAGTTTAATGCTCTTGACGGGCGCCCTGTTCATATATCTTTTTTGCTTTTGACTCCGGAAGGAGAAAGGCATCAGCATTTAAAAGCTCTTTCCACTATATCTCTTTTTTTAAGGGATCAGTATTACAGAGATGATTTGATGTCCGCCAAAAACCGCAAGGAGGCTTATAAAGTAATCAAGAAGATATGAAGACGTCCATGGATTTAGCTAAAATAGTTGAAAGCGTATCTTTACGGACTGATTTAAAAGTTCTGGCGGGGGCTGAGTTTATTGAAGGCCGTAAGGTGAAGTACTCCCGGATTAATGTGCTCGGGCTTGAATTAATAGGTTTTTTTGAGGGCATGAGTTTTGAGCGCATTCAAATTCTTGATAAGGCGGGAATGAAGTTTATTGAAAGCTTAAGCAGAGAAGAGGCGGATTCCAATCTGGAGGCCCTTTTTTCTAATCCGGTTCCGGCTTTAATTTTAACTGACGGACTGAATTTAAGCGCGAAGATGAAGGATCTGGCCCGGAAAAAAAAGTTTGCGATTTTAGGTTCAGAAAAGATGCGCTGGGATTTTGTGAGGGTGTGCGAGGAAGAACTTGAAAAGCTTCTGGCCCCTAAAATTGATTTAAGAGGAACCATGCTCGAAGTGTATGGTGTGGGAGTACTTATAGAAGGCAGAAGCAGTATTGGAAAAAGCGAATGCGCGATTGACCTTTTAAACCGGGGCCACAGGCTGGTAGGAGATGATATAGTCGAGGTTTCAAAAAGAAGGTCTGATGTTCTTATAGCTAAAGGGAAATATCCCATTGCTCAGAGAATGGAGCTCAGAGGGGTGGGCATAGTTGATGTGCGCTCTTTGTTCGGTATATCCGCTGTTAAGGATGTTCAGAAAATAGAGATTGTGGTGGCCCTCGAAAAATGGAAGTCGGATAAAAGCTATGAAAGGCTGGGGCTGGAGGAAAGAAAAAAAGAAATCTTAGGCGCCCGGATAACTTATTTTGAAATTCCGGTGGCGCCCGGAAGAAATACGGCCATACTTATTGAGGCTGCTGCTTTAAATTACCGCCTCCGCCGGCAGGGTATAGTGCCTGCCCGTCAGTTGGACCGGGAGGTTATCGAGAGTTATAAGAATGGCGGCGTTTGATAATAAAAAGGTTTCTATTGTTATAATTACCGGGCTTTCGGGTGCGGGAAAAAGTGTGGCTATAAAGTCCATAGAGGATTTTGGAGGGTTTTGTGTGGATAACATGCCTCCTGAGTTGATTACGAAGTTTGTCAAGCTTATTAAGACTTCTGATTATTCGCATAAGCTTGTGGCTCTGGGAATAGATTTGAGGACGGGTGAGTTCATGCCCTCGCTTTTTGAAAATTTAAGAAAAACGGAAAAAATGGGGTATAAGAGCCGGATAATTTTTCTCAGAGCGGAAGAAAAGACTATAATAAGGCGCTATAAAACCTCGCGGCGCCGTCATCCGCTCAGCGCTAAAAAAGAGGAGCTGAAGGAGTCTATAAGAAGAGAGTCAAGGGCCCTGGAGCCCTTAAGGGAAAGATCGGACGTTATAATAGATACGGATGGACTTAATCCGCACGAACTTAAGTGC
>JBNJFW010000096.1:0-5779 GCA_051747165.1 Elusimicrobiota bacterium
GTTTCTGGAAGCTTCCGTAAGCCTTAAAATAGGCGCGGTGAGGTTCTGGGCAAGAAAGTAACCTATAAAACAGGCGGCAATTATAACGGCTGCAAGCAGCATAAGTGCCTGTTTCCTCATCTCTATTGACGAGGAATAAGCCTCGGCATATTCCTGTTCTATAATTACCCCCCAGCCCAGTCGGGCAAACGAGGATACAGGAGTATATGCTCCTATTATTTCTTTTTCGGTTCGGGGATCTCTAAACTCAATACTTCCGGCCATGCGCCTTGAAAGCACCGCCTGAACAATATCTCTGTCGTCTACCGAAACTTTATCTATGGCCTTTTGTTCATTTGGATGCATTATAACCCGGCCCTGCGAGTCCACTACATACGCGAAACCCGTATTTCCTATAGTGGTATTTTTTACCTCTTCAAGCAGATCCTCAAGATTAGCCTCAATATATATATATATGCCCTTGGCAAAAGGATAAACAATATCTATTCTGGGTATTTTATTATACCGGTCCCGCATAAGCCCGCTTGCGGAAGCTTCTCCGCTCTCCCGGGAATTAATAAAAACCTCATTCTCTGTTCTGTCTTCAAGCTTTACATACTCTTCCAGTGCAGGATCAAAGACTTTTGTTATTTCCCTTCCGTCTTCATTTACAAGGCTTACCGTGAGAAGATCCCGGCTGGAGGCAAGCATGGATCTTAAAAGCCTTTCGCTTAGAGCCCAGTCAACCGGAGGCTCTCCCTGCGATTCTATTACAAATACAATTTTGTCCCTCAAGCTTTTCATATGGTTTTCAATAGAAAGGGCAAGCTGGGAAGCCTGATTTGTCTGAAGCTCAAGAGTAACATCCTGCAGGCTTAGCCTGTTAATGTCTATAAGCCTCATACCTACAACAAAAAGGGGAACGGCAGATATAGCCAGAAGAACTATAAGAAATTTATAAAATATTTTTATTTTCTTTATTTTATCAAGCATTTAACCCGGAGGCTCTGTTTAAATCTATGAGCCTGTATTTTATCTCTTTATCATCACACAGTTTGAGGTCTTCCATACAGTTTGTAGAAATAATTATAATCTGCTTTTCAAATTCTTTCAATATCAAAGAGATTATATCTCTTCCTTTTGAGTCAAGATCACAGAACGGATCATCCATGATAAGAACTTTTTTTTCCCCGGTATATTCACCCAGCGCCCTTAAAAGGGTAAGGCGCTTTTTTTCTCCGCGGGAAAGGGACCACGGCGAAAGGGGCAGTATGGAAGAACTCAAGCCTACTTTTGTAAGCTTATGCTTAATATCAGGCCCCGCGCAAGAACCTTTCCCCTTATTTAATTCGCTTAAACAGTCCGCATATATAAATTCTCTTTCGGGGACCTGAGATACCATGCTGATTTTACCGTCCCATTCAATTTCACCTCCGGAAGGCTTGTCCAGCCCGGCCAGAGTATTGAGAAGGCTGGTTTTTCCGCAGCCGGGGGGACCGTAAACTACATTGACTCCGCAGAAAAACTCCGCGTTAAAATCTCTTAAAATTTCCCGGGATCCGGAAAATGATTTTTTTTCAATTCGCAGGTTTCTTACATTCATCTTCATGCCTTTTTTATCTTTGTTTTGCATATTTTAAATTTTTCCCATTTTCTTCTTTTTATTCTTTTATCGCCTTCGGGAAGAAGAAGTAAATGAGTATACTGCCCCCCCGAGGAAAAATAATCAATTGCTTTTTCAATGCAGCTGTCTCTGGGAGGAGAGTCTATTATTATAAAAGGCCTTTGGGTCATATAAGCACAGCCTAAGGCCAGCCTGGCCTTTTGGGAATAGGAAAGTTCTATTACGCTTTGGGAAATAATATCTTTAAGCTTTAAGATCTTTAGGCATTTTTTATAAATATCCGGATCTTTTTCAGATACCTGCAGCTCTTCCCTGACCTGGGTAAAAAAGAGCTGGCTTTCCACATCTTCAAAAAAAGCCGAAGCTTTTTCTGTGCCCCCTTCAACCTCCCCCTTGAAGGGAGAAGCCAGCTTCAAAAGAAGCCTCAGCAATGTAGTTTTTCCGCTTCCGTTTTCCCCCCAAACCAGGGTGTTAACCCCCTCGGGAACACAAAAATCGACATCTTTAAACACAGTTTTAGCTGCAGGAGGAGGAGTTTTATAGCTCAGATTTTTCAGCGCGAGCATATAACTGTGAATTCGCCCTTAAGAACATCCTTTGACAAAAGCTGCTCTGCAACTTCACTTGGAGTACCGCTAAAATATTCCTCATAAATTTTAGTCATCTCTCTTACCGCAAACACTCTTGTGTCAGGATCAATATCGGCAATCATTTTAAGGCTGTCCACTATGCGCCTTTTGGAATCATAAAAAACAAAGCTTTGATTTTCTTTCAGGTTTTTTAAAAGAAACTTTTTTCTCCGGCTTTTATTTGAAGGAATAAAACCCGCAAAGAAAAAACTGTCCGCATTCATCCCCGATATGCTTAAAGCCGCGGTAATAGCGCTGGGCCCGGGAATTGTTCGCACGGGGATTTTTCTTAAATGGGCCCTTCTTACAATTTCGGCTCCGGGATCTGAAATGCAGGGAGTTCCGCTTTCCGATATTAAAGCAATGTTTTTGCCCCTTTCCGCCATATCCAGGTAACGCGATGCTTTTTCGGCTTCCCTGGGGGCGTAATAGGAGCGGGGAGCAGATTTAATTCCGTAAGTATTGAGAAGCTTTCTTGCCGTGCGAGTATCCTCGCTTATTATAAGTTCAACCGACTTGAGCACCTCCACCGCTCTTAATGTTATGTCCTTTAAATTGCCTATGGGAGTAGAAACTATATAGAGAGTGCCCCTGGAGTCGGATTTCAATCTATCCGCCGGGCTTTAAGCGGAGAGTTTCTTTTATGGCTGCTTTTTTCAACCATATTTTTAACTCTCTGCACAACCCCTTTATCCATGCCCTCCATTTCAGAAGAAGAAACAGGGGAGTCCATTAGCTGCAGGATTTTATCCAGTTTCTCGTAACTCATGCCTAAATCATCCTCATCTTTCTGGCCTTTAAAAAAATCAGCAGAGGGGGTAGAGTTTAATATCCGCCCGGGAAGATTCAGATATTCCGCAAGCCGGCGAACTTCACTTTTATAATACCCGGCCATGGGACTGATATCTCCGGCTTCATCCCCCCATTTTGTAAAATAGCCGGTCATTATTTCGCTTCTGTTTGAAGTATTGAGCACAAGGTAATTATTTAAAGCCGCTTCCCGGTAAAGAAAAGCCATCCTCAGCCGGGCCCCGAAATTTCCTTTTTGAATATCCTTTAAAGCGCTTGTCATTTTTGAAAACATTTCTGTTATGGGCTTCAAATCATAGATCTTTAGCCGGAAACCCAGCTGATCCCTCAAAAGTTTAACTTCGGGTCTGAGACTGCCCGAACCCCGGTGAGGCATGTAAAGGGCAAGGCAGTTTTTTCCTCCCAAAGCAGCTACGGCAAGAGAAAGACAAAGAGAAGAATCCAGGCCCCCGGAAAGGCCTACGACAATGCCGTTTTTTTCCGCTTCATAAACTTTTTCCTTTATAAAGCTTTTAAGATAGTCCGCCCTTTTTTTAAGAATTGCTTCTTTTTTCATCATATGCCTCATCAATATCTTCAAGTCCCCTGTCTCTTTCTATTACTCTTAAAAAAGCATCCACCACCTGGGGGTCGAATTGTTTTCCGGACTGGGCCTTTAATTCTTCCACTGCATCTTTTTTAGACACAGCCTTGCTATAAAGCCGGTTAGAAACCATTGCCTCAAAAGAATCGGCCACATTTATTACTCGCGCTCCTATGGGTATCTCCTCCGCCTTAAGGCCCTCCAGGTACCCGTTGCCGTCATAGCGCTCATGGTGATATAAAATAAGGGGGGAAACATTATTTAAAAACTCTATGGGGCTAATTATCTGTTCACCGATTAAAGGATGCTTTTTTATTATCTCATATTCCTCATCGTTAAGGTGCCCCGGCTTCAGCAGAACATCATCCTTTATGCCTATTTTACCTATATCATGAATTAAAGCTGCCGTCTTGATATTTCTTACCAGTTTCCGAGGCAAATTCATCTCCCTGGCTATTTTAACCGCATATTCGGTGACTCTTTCGGTGTGGCCTTTTGTATAGGGGTCTCTTGCATCAATAGCCTTGGCCAGGGTCTGTATCGTGCCCAGGAACATATTTTTCATATCCTCGTAAAGCTGAATATTGTCAATGGCAACCGCAGCTTGATCTGCAAGTATGCTGATAAGATTTTTATCTTTTTTGGTAAACACCTTTGCGCTGTTTCTGTTGTTAATATTTATAACGCCTATAACCTTGTTGTTTACCTTAAGCGGTACAGAAAGAAAGGATTTGGAGCCGTATTTTAATTTTGAGCCGCGCATAAATCTCACATCCGATTCAATATCCTCGCAGAATATGGCCTTGCCTTCCTGCACAACACGGCCTGCTATTCCTTCCCCTATTTCCATTTTTGTGTTTTTGAGAATATCATCCTCAAGGCCTATGGCTGCTTTTATAAAAATTATATTAGACTTTTTGTCCACAAGCATCAGCGAACCCATATCCGTTCCGACAAGCTCGGTGGCATATTTAATGATAAAATTGCAGAGCTTTGTCAGGTCCTCATCTTTGCGATACTCAAGGCCTTTTTCCTGAAAATAATTGAGGATAGTCAGAAGATTATCAATATCTTCATTATACTTGGCTAGGCTCTTGCTTTTTGTCTCAAGCCTGTTTAACCTGCGCTGAAAAATTTTCCTTTCTCTTATGTACAGCAGCCATATGAAAATGACAGCCCCTAAAAAAAAGTAATTAACAGCTGTATTCACTCTTCTATAATGACTTTATTTCCCATATGCGCATTACAGGATATCAATAAATACAAATTAATCTGCTATATACATATCAATTGTTCTATGCCGCCGGTAATGCGATCATTGTAAAAGCCATAACAAATAAAGCAACCGTCTCAATTATGCCCAGGACCATTATATATTGGCCGAAGCCTTCACCTGTTTCCACTAAAGCGTCACAAGCTCTTGCCGCAGCCTTACCCTGCATATATGCAGATGCCCCCATAGCAATACCTGCAGCTAAACCCAAAACAATTTGCATCACATACGTTGAAGGAGGCAGATTAGCTTCTATAATACTACCGCGCAGTATTAAGCCATAAATAGTCTGAGTTAAAGGCGCTCCTACAAAGGCCAGTAAAGTAAAAGGCGCAGCCTTCTTGCTGCTAAAAGCCTTTTTCCAAGCTCCGACGGCAGCCATTCCCGCCGCTCCCGTTCCTAAAGCAGACCCTACTGCAGCAAAAGCCAAGGATAAACTTGCATCTCCAAATCCTTCTATCATTTTTTCCTCCTATTTTTTCTTTCAACACTTAACCTGACCATTTTACAAAAGACCTCTTTGGTAAAATATCTATTTAAAAGGCTTATATTCTTTCCCGGACCATTCCATGTCCAACTGACTTGAAAACTCAAGCAAATTCAGCCGGATTCCGTGTACAATGACCGACATCAGACAAAGCATTATATTTAAACTGTGACCGATAAACAGAATAGCAGCCGCCAGAAACCCGGCGAAAAAACTGTCAAAGCCTGCACTCTGGGCAATTTCGTTAAAAGCTGAAGCAACCGCCAGGGTAGCATAGCCTACAGCAAAAAGTCTCAGATAAGAAACAATATCTGAAAAGGAACTGACAATATCCAGGGGCAAAGTTGATAAAGTTGATAAAGCGCCTTTTAAAATATTCTTTTGAAACTTAGTA
>JBNJFW010000097.1:0-1670 GCA_051747165.1 Elusimicrobiota bacterium
TTTGAAAGAGCATCAAGCCCGGTTATTTTTAAAGCTCTTTTAATTGCCTTGCGGTCAGAAGGAGTTAAAGAACGTAATAATCCAATCTTACCGTAGCGGCCCAGAGCCACAGCCTCAAAAACGGATACAGGAGATCTGGGATCATTATGCCTTTCCTGGGATATATAGGCCGTATTTTTTCTTATCTCCCTGATACTCCCTGATTTTACATGTTTTCCCATAACCCTGATTTTACCCGAAGAAGGCCGCTGGAGCCCGTTTATCAGCTTGAGAAAAGTGCTTTTTCCCGCTCCGTTAGGACCGATAATGGAAATAAACGATGACTTGGGTATATCTATATTTATATCCTCAAGAGCGTTATAGCCCTTGAATGAAACACCTACATCACGCATCTTTATTATATTCTGCATCAGTCGTCTACTTCAGGTAAAACAGCTTCAATTATTCTGTTTAGATTATCTTTGACGGTTTGCGAATAAGATTTATCAAGGGTAAAATTTGACAGAACAACCCGGGGTATATTTAATTCCTGTGAAATAATTTTCCCGTCCCGGGGCCCGCTCTGGAGATTATCGGCCACCAGAGAGGCATTGTTTTCAGAGGCAAGTTTTATGGCATCTTTCCAGTCTGCGGCTGACATATTATTCGATCTTTTATATGTGGCCACAATTTCAAAGCCCAGAAGCCGCAGAAACTCCTCCTGGTGTACAGAGCAGACGGCCTTCATTTCTTTAAAGGAATCCGTAAAAGTTTTCATATATTCCTCAAAAGCAATTATACGTTCCTTATACCTGCGGGCGTTTTGGCTGTAGTAACTTTCATTCGCGGGATCAGACTCCTTTAATGCTTCGGTAATTTCCAGAACTGCCTTTTTGTGCTTTTCCGGCAGCATGAGATTGCCCTGCCCTACGGAAACAGGTTTTCTTGTTTCCTCATTTTTATTATGGTTTAAAAGAGACGTAAACCAGCTTTCCCAGCCCTGGTAAAATAAGAGGCGGGCTTTTTCGGCTGCCTTCTTGTCCTCCGGCTTTAAATCGAAATGACCGGGGCACATTTCCCCCGGAAGAATTGTTGTGACTTGAATTTTATTTCCGCCGACTTCTTCTAAAATGGCTCCCAGTGTGGATGTTGAGGCAACCACGTTAAAGCCTTTATCTTTGTTTTCCGCGCACCCGGCAAAAAGTAAAGGTACAAGCAGGAATAATATTATTGGGCGCAGCTTAAAATTCATAGCCAAGTCCGAGCGAAAAGCTTCTGCCGGGCATGGGATAAACACCCGCACCGCCGGGAATGTCGGCGTAAATACTGTAGGATTCATCCATTAAATTATCTATCTTGCTAAAGATTTTAAGATTATCCAGCAAATTGTAATTCAATTGCAGGGATAAAACCAGGTAATCATCAATTTTCCCTTTGCTGCTGTCTTCGGAATAATATGAAGACACATGCTTTGCGCTTAAAGCCGCGTACGTTTTTTCCAATTCAAAATACAAAGCTGCATTAAGTTTGTTTCCGGGCCTGCCCTGGGTGAATTTGCCGGGATCCAGAAATGTATATGAAATTCTTGCATTGCTTATACCCCCTATGGGAGCATTAAAGCTAAATTCCAAACCGCGGAAATCAAATTTTTCTTCATCAGCTTCCCCAATCATGTTGTATATTGATATATC
>JBNJFW010000097.1:1680-5754 GCA_051747165.1 Elusimicrobiota bacterium
TATCACCGTAGGCTCCTTTACCCAATTTCTGCAGCAAGCCTATTTCATGATTTGCCGAAGTCTCGGGTTCAAGGCTTTCATTTGAAGCCCCGAACATATAAAGATCATTTATCTGCGGATAACGAAAACCTTCGCTTCGGATAAGGCGAAGGATAGTATTATCGGATATGCGGTAAGTCGCGCCTGCCTGGGTGAGAAAAACATCTCTGGCCACTTCATCTATGCTATATCGTGCTCCTGCGGAAAGTCTCAGCTTTTCGCCCAGCTTTCGCCGGTAAAGAGAAAAAAGAGCAAATTCATATTTATTCCACTCCCCTATTTTCATGTTTGCTCTCATGTGCTCTCCCCCCATTTGCCTAACTTCGACTCCCGCATTTAATTTGTCTTTTTTTGAAAAATCAAATGCAGAGTTTAAAAGAAGGCCGTTGGTGTAATCATTAAAATTATTCCCATTGTCAAATAAATGATCGCCGAAGTTCCGGTAAACTTTTAAAGCGTGATCCCCTTTTACTTTTTTGAACTCATAATCTGCTTCCACCGAAGCTCTTTCATACTCAACCCGCTTGTTATTCGACGGCTCGGGATACTCCTTTGTGCCGTTGTAATAGGCTCCCCGTAAACTCAATTGAGAAGAATCAGTAAGGCGATATCTGGTACCTAAAGTATAACTTTGGGATTCATAGGCCGAATTTTCCCTGAAACCCCCACTTACATTAAGCCCCCCGGTAAAAGTATAAGCAAAACTATCTATTCTGCCGCTTTGTCGTAAACGCTGGCGGTGGCTGTTAAAAGATCCGGCAGAAGTCCTTATGACCGTACTAAAGCCTTTTTTCATTTCATCTCTGGTAACGATATTAACCGCCCCTCCCAGCGAATTGGAACCGTAAAGAACCGAAGCCGGCCCCCTTATAACTTCAATTCTCTGAATATTTTCAACCGGAAGCGAGTTGGTTATGGTGCAACCGAAAAGCCCCATTAACGCAGGCCTACCGTTAACCAGCGTAATTATCTGCCGGCCCCTGTCTCCCCGGCCTCTTATCTGAATGTCCGCCCGTCCGAAGTTTCCCGTGCGGTGAACTTTGACTCCCGGAAGATTTTCAAGAGAATTTGAATATGAAAAAATATTTGAATTTTCTATTTCATTCCAGGTTATTATGCTGCTTGAAAAAGGAAGTTCTTCCATTTCGTGGCCGTAATCATAAGGCCGTACGACAATTTCTCCCAGGTTAAAATCTGCGAAACCCGCAAAAGCGCTTAGAAATATAAACATTAAACTAAAAACTGAAATTTTATTTTTTTGTCTCATGATTGTTTCCTTTTATCCGTTGGGCTCAAGCTTAATTGGGAACCGCCAGGTTTAAAGACGCAAATTTGACTCCTTTCTGAGACTTAAGCTTATCCTTAAGCTCCTGCATGTCTTCCCGAGTTCCTTTCAATACAATTATTTCCATGCAGTTTCTATGGTCAAGGTGAACATGCTGACTGCATATAACAGGCGAGGTGGATTCATGCTGGATGCCGGTAAGTTTAGCCGTAAGTTCTCTTTTGTGGTGGTCATAAACAACTATTAGAACGCCGGCTCCTTTTTTGCCCCTTTCAAAGACATCTTTTTTAAGCTCATTTCTTATCAGGTCTTCTATTGCCTTTGACCGGGTAGGGTATTTTCGGCGCTGCAGATAAGAGTCAAACTCTCTTAACAGGTTTTCTTTTATTGATATGCTGAATCTTTTAATTTTATCCATTCTCTGACACTTAAATTTATTACGTTTGAAATTATTGTAATACTTTTTATTTAAATGTCAAAAAATACAAACAGAGGCAAAGCAGCTTTTATTCCGGAAATTTAAATCTCAAGGATAAGGAAAGGGAGCCGTAGTTGCCCCAGTTATCAATATTTTTGTTTTTCACTTCCGCTCCCCCGCCTAAAAGCCTGGTCCCTATGATCATATCTGTACAGGATGAGAGAGCAGTGCCTGCCCCTATTTTTAAATCATATATGGCCCCCCTTACGGAATCCCCCAAAAGACCAAAAGTGGAAAAACCGTCTCCTTCCAGCATAAACCACATATTTTTTTCACTTGGCTTATACACAACTCTGCTCTTAAAAGCAAATACAATTCCTATATCATTTTCGCTTTCATACTTTTCACTCTCGACATCTGTAAAAGATACTTCCGCATTCCTTATCTGAATAGAGCCTCCTATGTCAAGATCCAGTTGTTTGCCGGATATTATCCTGTTAAGATAACTTGCCCTGTATCCATCAAAAAGATAGCGGTGAGATACAAGAGAGCCTTCCTGAAAAACTGTATTTCTGAAGTTTATATCCCGGTCAAGCTTTACATTTGTTTGTACGTCAAAAGGAGCGTATAGTAAAATAAGCCTGTTTCGCCGGTTTAAAGCTATTTCTGCAGATACCCGCCGGCTTAAATAGAGATTGCGCTGCTGACCCATATCAGAGGCGCTGTATTTAGTTCCCCGGCTTCCGTAACGTCCGTCGTTTTGAAATATATACAAGGGTCCGTATTCAAATTCAATTACAACATCCCTGAACTCTTTTTTTCCCTCAAATGCAGCTTCCTCATAGGAATAAGCCCCTGTTCGTAAAAGCAGGATAAAAGCAATAAGTATAAAAACTCTTTTTAAAATGTTCATAAAAGTTCATCTCCTTTTTAATAATACCTTTAAATACTGGTTTATTATAATATTTTTTTGCTAAAATGAAACTGCCTTCGGAAAAATAATAAGAAAACATGCAAAAAGTACACGATTGCAAAAATATTAATTAATATGTATAATAAAAACATTAATGAATTTGTTGATTAAATCTCTTTAAAATGAATATAAATAAAAAAACATTAAAAGTTCTTATAATAAGCGCTCCCGATAGGGAGAACCGTTTTATTTCTAAAATTGAAAAAATTCTGAATATCAGATTTGAATGCATTTTTAAAACTGTAAACAATATTGAAAAAATACCATCCGCATTCTACCTTCTGATGCCCCACTTTATAATAGTTGATCCTGCAAATAAAGAATTTATAAACCGCCTTGATGCCCGATACGAGTATTTAAAACAAATACGAAGCAAACCGTTTCTTTTTATAAACTCCCCGGATGTAAGCGAATCAAGTATGATAAAGCTTGACGTAAGAGATATGGGATTCATTAACCCCGGGGCCTCAAACAAAGAAATCGAAAATCACATAGTTGAAATGGCCGGAATATGCGGTTTCACGGTATTAAGAGGAAAGATAAAACAGCGACTGGTAAAAAAAGCAGTAAGAATCAATCTCATTGTCGCAGACTATGATTATAATTTTTCCGGAATAACTACCGGATTAAACAAAAACGGCTTGGGAGCCCGCCTGAAAACTTCCTCTAAAAACCGCTTTAAACTAAAGCATCTCATAGATTGCGCCTGTGAAGTGGTATTTGATGAATCTGACATATGGTTTATGCCGGTAGAGGGAAAAATAATAAGAATAGAAGAAAGCAGGGACAGCCGTTTCGATGTCTTTTTTGCAGTAGCCTTCACCAAAGAACATGTTTATTTTGACAGCCAGGAACTTGAAGTTCTAAGCAAATTTATTCAAAAGCAAAAGGACGAAAGCATTGTTAAGCATATTCCGGACCCGGAAAGCTATTTTAAAAGCTAAAATTATTTAACAACCCCTATTTTTCCAAATTATGATTACCTCTCTCATCCTTCAGTTTATTTTACCAGCTTCCAGCTGCTCTTAGAGCCTATGCATGGTTCTGCCCCTGAAGCAGCTGCCCACAGACCGGTATTTAAGCTGCTTATTTCAAACAGAATGTCAGCAAAACTGTTACTTAACGGGAAATATTATCTATCTGCTTTATCAGTTCGTCAATCTGCGCCTGCTGGGATTCAAGCATGCCCTGCTGTTTCTTGATGACTTCAAGAAGGTAAAAAGTTATCCCATTGCGGTTTATATCATCCGGACGCCCTTTTTCATCATATACAACCAGATTTTTAAGTTCCAGCTCATCCAGATCCTCGGCAATAAGCCCGAAATCTTCTTCTCCGCTTTCTTTATATCTGAATGATTT
>JBNJFW010000098.1:0-5684 GCA_051747165.1 Elusimicrobiota bacterium
TTTAGTTGTGTCCCATGTGGATATAAACTCAGCCAGAGCCAGGGGGGTAAATAAAAAGAACATAAATATAATTGCATTTACTTTTTTAAAGAGATTTCTCTTTAGCTGAGGCAGGCCCTTTCGGCAGATGAGGCTTTTCATTCTTGGCTCCGGGGAGTTTTATAAAGTGAGGAAAATTTTAGAGCGCTATATTGTATTATTAATTTCATTTAATATACCCTTGGTATATTAATAACACCAAAAGGAAATATTTTCTAGCTGTTCTGTCTTTTTTTTATTCTGGCCCAGGTGTCTTTAAGGGGAGTAATCCGGTTAAATACAGGGACGCCGGGACGGGAGTCCTTTGTGTCGGCAATATAATATCCGTGTCTGAAAAACTGAACTCTTTTGCCGGGTTTTATTTCTTTTAATGAAGTTTCCGCAATGCATTTATTGTTTATACTTAGAGAGTCGGGATTAAGAGACCGGGTAAAATCATCCGCTTCATTTGGGTTTTCCCGGTTAAAAAGGCGGTCGTAATTGCGAACG
This sequence comes from Elusimicrobiota bacterium, assembly GCA_051747165.1. Lineage (GTDB taxonomy): Bacteria > CG03 > SLGR01 > SLGR01 > PWQF01 > JBNJFW01. The sequence continues at coordinate 529 of JBNJFW010000098.1, forward strand.
CAAACATTTATTGAATCATCAGCGCATACCCAGTGAAGGGTCCCGCTTACTTTTCTGCGGTCTGCAGTTCCGCCTCCTTTTGATTCGGGGTCATAAGTGCATCTTAATTCTTTTATTTCTCCGCTTTCGCTGTCTTTTATAACTTCATTGCACTTTATGTAATAGGCGCTTTTAAGCCGGCTTTCTCTTCCCGGAGCAAGACGAAAGAACTTCTTGGGAGGGTCTTCCATAAAATCTGCTTTTTCTATGTACAACTCACGCTTAAAGGGAAGTTTTCTTTTTTTGCCTCCGGGATTTTCAGGGTTATTTTCAACCTCGAAATACTCTGTTTTATTTTCAGGATAATTGCTGATAACAACTTTCAGGGGGTCTAATACAGCAAACACCCGGTCGGCTGTTTTATTGAGTTCTTCTCTTATGCAGTGTTCAAGCAAAGCAATATCCACAACGCTGTTTGCTTTTGCCACTCCTATTCTGGAGGCAAAGTCTTTTATTGAATCAGGAGTATAACCCCTTCTTCTGAAGCCTGATATTGTGGGCATCCTGGGGTCATCCCAACCATCGACATGGCCCTCTTGAACCAGGCGGGATAGTTTTCGCTTGCTTAAAACTGTATATGAAAGGTTAAGCCGGGCAAACTCAATCTGGCGGGGGTGATGTATATCCAGCTGGCTGAGAAACCAGTCATAAAGAGGCCTGTGATCCTCAAACTCCAGGGTGCATATAGAGTGGGTTATTCTCTCGATTGAATCCTCCAGGCAGTGGGCAAAATCGTACATGGGGTATATTTTCCATTTCTCTGCTGTACGAGGATGGGAGGCTTTAAGTATCCGGTACATAACGGGATCGCGCATATTTATATTGGGAGAGGACATATCAATTTTCGCCCTCAATACTTTTTCCCCGTCGGCAAATTCTCCCTCTTTCATTTTTTTAAATAAAGTTAAATTTTCTTCCACGCTTCTGTTTCTGAAAGGGCTGTCCTTACCCGGCTCTTTAAGAGTCCCCCGGTAACTCCTTATTTCCTCCGGGCTTAGGTCGTCCACATAGGCTTTTCCTTTCTTTATCAGCTGCAGAGCGTACTCATACATCTGCTTAAAATAATCGGAAGCGTAAAACTCTTTCTCCCCCCAGCTAAAACCCAGCCATCCAGTGTCCCGTTTAATTGAATCAATGTATTTTTTCTCTTCTTTAACCGGGTTGGTATCGTCAAAACGCAGATAGCAGCTGCCGCCGTATTCCCGAGCTATGCCGAAATTAAGGCATATGGACTTAGCGTGTCCTATATGAAGGTATCCGTTGGGCTCGGGAGGAAACCTGGTGGCGACCTTTTTTCCGTAGCGTCCGGATTCCAGGTCGCTGTCTATTATTTCTTTTATAAAATTGTTTTCGGATGTCATTTTATTCTCCGGGGTTAATATAGCAATTTACGCTTTCTTTTTCAAAATTAGCAGCAGAGTGAGAGAAAGCATTTTCAAACATCTTCTAAATCTACGGTTTTATTATTCTCGTCTTCCTGTACTGTTTCTTTTTCCGTCTTTTTAAGCGCCTTAAGGAATGCATCCGCAATATCAGGGTCAAACTGCTTGTTTTTATTTTTGAGTATCTCTTTTTTTGCCTCTTCTTCGCTTAAGGCTTCTCTGTAGGGTCGGGGGGAAAGCATGGCAGCATAAGCGTCCGAAATTGCCAGCACCCGGGATAGAAAAGGTATTTCCTCTCCCTGCAGTCCCATGGGGTAGCCCGTTCCGTCATAGTTTTCCCTGTAATATTTTATTACAGGTATTACCGAGTCAAATTCATCCATGGTCTGGAGTATTTCAATACTTTTTAATGGATTCCGCTTAATTTCATGCCATTCTTTTTCATTTAATTTGTTTTCTTTGGAAATTATATTATCCGGCACGGAAAGTTTTCCTATTTCTTTAACTACGGCGGATATTTCAAGAGACTTTTTGTCATCACTCTTTAAATTCATTTCATCGGCAATTAGCCTGGCATAAGATATGACTTTTTCCGAATGGCCGGAAAAACAGGAATCTTTTGCATCAATTACTTTCACCAGCAAACTTATAACCGAATTAAGCCACCTGTCCTTCATGCTGTAAAGCCTGGCTTTATCTATGGCAACAGAGGCATGAGAGGCTATTATAATAAGCAGTTCAAGATCCTCTTCTCTGAAAGGCGCTTCGCCTTCGGGCCTGACGGCTTCCAGGGCTCCTGTAACTTCGTTTAAAACTTTAAGGGGAGCGCAAATAAGTGAACCGGTCTTCATACCGGTTTTTTCGTCTGTTCTGGAAGAAAACCTCTTGTCCCGGGCAGCTTCTGCAACCAAAACCGGTTTGTCATTTTCCATGCACCAGCCCACAATTCCCTCATCGGGATTAATTTTTTGCCCCTTGAGTTTATCTCCTTTTTCACCGCTTACAGAAGTAAATTCAACATTCCCTTGCGAATCCTTAAGCAATATTGAACAACCGCCTGCATTAAAAAACTCAAGAAGATTTTTCATTAATATGTCCAGTACGGCTTCCAGATGCTGAGGCTTGCTTATGGCTTCGGTTACCTCGGTTATGCTTCTCATCGAACTCGCCCTTTCCCTCAATTTCTGCAGGCGTTGAAAAATCTCCAGGGCGGCAAAGGTTTGAGAAGCTATGCTCTGAAGGCTTTCCTTTTTTTCTTTTGAAAAAACCTGCAGGTTATATATTTCCATTCGGCCTTTAACTGATTCTTTGGGACCCAGGATAAGGCTTTCCTCATTTTTCAGGGATTTAATATACTTTTCCAGCTTTTCTCTGTACATGCAGGGAGATCCCTCACTGTTGTTTTCCGGAACCTCCAGTCCCTCTATTTCACTTTTAGCCTTTTTTTCCCTGTTTGCCGGCATACTGGCCCTGAAAACACTTACTTTCATACTGCCGGAATTGTCCTTAAGCATAACCGCAGCCCCTTCGGCGGAAAATATATCAATAATCAAGGCAAGAACCTGCTCCAGAAAATCATAGGAGCTGCTGCTTTTAGCAATAAGGGAATTGATTTTTTTTATAGCGTTATACCTGTAGCTCAGCCCTCTTACCGTGCTTTTTAAAAGCTTTATGTCTTCCATTTCTCCCCCTTCGGAATTATAACCGCCAAACTTAAACTATGTTAATTTATCTTTTAAGAGCGAATTTTTTGCAAAGCTTCTCAACCTCATCCGAGGCTTCTTTAATTGAAGCATTGTCTCTTTTTTTAAGAACTGAAGCTATATGCCCGCCTATTTTTATCATTTCTTTTTCTCCCATGCCTCTGGCAGTAAGAGCCGGGGTCCCCAGGCGGATTCCCGATGTTACAAAAGGGCTTTGCGGGTCATAGGGTATAGTATTTTTATTAGCTATTATTTTGCATCTTTGAAGAAGTTCTTCTGCTTCTTTGCCGGTTATCTCAAGAGGCCTTAAATCCAGGAGAAGAAGATGCGTCTGCGTGCCTCCGGTAATAAGGGTTATTCCCTCTTCTTTAAGCTTAGATGCTAAAACAGAGGCGTTTTTCACCACAGAAGCAGCATAGTCTTTGAATTCAGGCTTAAGAGCATTTTTAAAGCAAACCGCCTTGGCGGCAACAACATGCATGAGAGGGCCGCCCTGGGTTCCGGGAAAAACAGAGCGGTCAATATCCCGGGCATACTTTTCCCGGCACATTATCATTCCGCCGCGAGGGCCGCGAAGAGTCTTGTGGGTGGTAGTGGTTACAATATCGCAGTGGGGAACCGGGTCAGGATGGACTCCCCCTGCAACCAGACCGGCAATATGAGCAATGTCGGCTATGAGGACAGATCCGCTTTGAGAGGCAATATGGGCAAACTTCTCAAAATCAATCTTTGCCGGATATGCCGACGCTCCCGCTACTATTATATCCGGTTTTTCTTCCAGTGCTGTCTTTTTTACTTTTTCGTAGTTTATAAGGTGATCATCTTCATTGACTCCGTAGGGAATTATTTTAAAGTTTTTGCCGCTGAAATTCAGGGGGTGACCGTGAGAAAGATGTCCTCCACAGGAAAGGTTCATACCCATAATAGAAGCTCCGGGAGAGGCAACAGCAAGATAAGCAGCTATGTTGGCCTGGGTTCCGGAATGAGGCTGAACGTTTACATGGTCCGCCTTAAAAAGATTTTTTGCTCTTTCAATTGCAAGAGATTCCACTTTATCTGCATTTTCGCATCCCCCGTAATACCTTTTTCCGGGATAGCCTTCGGCATATTTATCGGTAAGGCAGGAACCTGTGGCTTCCATTACATCCCCGGGAGCATAATTCTCGGAGGCTATCATTTCAAGACTGGAATTTTCTCTCTCTTCTTCTTTTTTTATCGCCCTGTATATTTCAGGATCACTTTTTTTTAATTTCATTTTTTATTTTCTCCGTTATTTTTTCAATATAATTTTTAATGACCTCGTAGGTTTCCTCATACGCAGCCCTGCCTTTTCCTATGGGGTCTGGTATATCCTCATAAACACCCTCAGCATAATAGCTCAGAAGATAAAGCTTGTCTTGTTGCACATCAAACCTGGCCCTTATAGTATTTATATGATCTGAAGTCATGGCCAGAATGAGGTCGGAGGATTCAATCAGGTCCCTGCTTATATTTTCAGCCATATGCCCGCTGTAATCAATTCCTTTCTTATCCATAACTTTCTTCAAATCCCCTACAATCGCATAGTGGGGATAGGCGGCGGTTCCGGCTGAATCTACCTCAACTTCTTTAATGTTATTTTTTTCCAGGTATCCGGATAATATTTTTTCAGCCATTACGCTGCGGCAGGTATTGCCGGTACAGACAAAAGTAATCTTTTTCATTCCCTTAAGGTAAATTCTTTTTCAGAACTTATATCCACCACCTTTGAAGGCCTGCCGTGAGGCCTGACCCCAAAACTTTCAATAACATCACACTCTCTTCTTATTTCCCCGGGGACATCGCAGGTCCTAACCGGGGCCGGTTCTCCGGATATATTGGCGCTGGTAGCGCAGAGAGGACCGGTTATCTCCATGAGATGAAGCAGAGGAGCGCAGTCGGGCATTCTCAGCCCGATTTTTCCATTATTCATTGTTTTAATAATAAGAGTAAGGGCGCCGGGCCAGTTTTCCCTGCATATCTTCTCTAAGCTGCTGTTTTTATCAGCCCATTT